>NZ_JACSMT010000081.1:0-4337 GCF_018618815.1 Exiguobacterium sp. s128
AATGCTTAGTTCTTGTCATAAAAAAGACCCCCCTAATAGAAAAACAGATTGTTTATTTCATCTGTCTACCTATTGGGGAGCATATCAAAGGGAGTGATTCTTTTTTAAATCAAACAAGGGTGGCAGATTTATAATCTGCTACCCTTGTCTTTGTAGAGACTAACTTTTGAGTCAGCCCCTTCTTTTGATTGTTGTTTTTAAAGCAATTTCGGTTTAATAGACAGCAATCGGGCCATACGGTCCGTCGATGATCTCAAGGTTTGTCTCAAAGATGTCCGAAAGTGTTTCGGCAACCATGATTTCCTTGACGGTTCCAAATGCAGCGACTTGTCCATGTTTCATGGCGCAGATATGGTCCGAATATTTAGCAGCGAAATTAATATCATGTAATACGGTAACGATGGTCCGTCCCAGTTCATCTGCGACATGGCGAAGGTACCCCATCATCTGAACGGATCGTGCGATGTCAAGGTTGTTGAGCGGTTCATCCAGTAGGACATAGTCCGTCTCTTGGCAAAGGACCATCGCCACGTAGGCACGTTGACGCTGTCCACCCGAGAGTTCGTCAAGATATCGATTCTCAAGCTGTGTCAAATCGAGAAAATCGATATATTTGGAAATGATGGCTTCATCTTCTGGGGTCAATCGTCCTTGCGAGTAGGGAAAACGGCCAAATCCGACCAATTGACGAACGGTCAGTCGGGTCACGAAATGATTTTCCTGACGAAGAATCGTGATGATTTTCGCCAAATCCTTTGATTTTGTACTCGAGACATCCATTCCCGCGACTTGGATGTGTCCTTCGTCGAGGTTCAACAGGCGGCCGATCATCATCAGCGTCGTGGACTTACCTGCTCCATTCGGTCCGATGAGCGCAGTAAGACCGGCTTTTGGGATCTCGAGCTCGATAGGACCGATTTGGACATGATCTGTATACGATTTTTTGACGTGTTCTAATTTAATCATAGGGACCTCTTTCTTAATAACACCGCTAAGAAAATCATACCGCCGAATAGCTCGATTATGACGGAGACCACGCTCGGTGCATTGAAAATATGATACATGAAAAAATAGGCGCTCGTCAGAACGAGGAAGCCGATTGAAAATGCCATCGGCAAGACATACTTATGATCGTACGTGGATGCGACCTGATAACTAAGCGTGGCCACTAAAAAACCGAAAAACGTCAAAGGACCGATCAGCGCTGTCGACATCGACATAAGCAAGGAAATTAGAACCAGTATATAGATGATGCTTCTGCGGTGATTCACCCCAAACGATGTCGCGACGTCTTTCCCGAGGGCGATGACATTAAGCCGATTGGCCGACAGCAACAACAATACGCTGACGACGATGACGACCGGAATCACGATTGGAAAATAAGCAGCATCGGCATTCGTCACCGAACCGAACAGTCGGGCTTGAAGGATATCGAACTCAGATGGCGCGAGCATCCGTCTCATGAAGGTCGAGAGCGAATTGAGCCCGGTGCCGAGGATGATTCCGATCAGGAGCATGAGCTGCAAATTCGCGTATTTTCCGGATAAGAGCCAGCCGTACAACAGTAAGCTCATGACCAGCATGATGGCGACTTGCGTCAAGAAGGCTCCCGTCCCTGTGAAACCAATCAAAGCTCCGGCACCGAAGAAAAAGATCATCGACGTTTGAATCGTCGAATAGAGTGCATCGAACCCGAGAAGTGACGGGGTGATGATGCGGTTGTTGGTGACCGAATGGAATGCGACGGTCGCAAGACTTTGACAGAGCGCCGCGATTGCCATCGTCACGATGGCGGTGATCCGCCGTTCGACGACCGGCCAGAAGGAGGGCGACTGGAACGGAACCGGATTGTTGTAGACGAGGAGACCAAACGAACAAAGGAGTCCACCGAAGAGAAAGAGGCAAAGCAACATCCAGTAGCGTCGCTCCAATCGCTTCGATTGGAATGCCGAAGCGTTCCGATCGGTTGTATGAGACGTCGTACGTTCACGTTCATAGATCGCTGGTTTTGGTTCCGTGATCAAACTCATCGAACTCCTCCTCTTGTTCGTTGTCGTAATAAAATGATAATGAAGACAGCCGCTCCGACCGTCCCGAGAATAAGTGAAACGGGTAATTCAAACGGTTTAATGAGCGTGCGTGAAATCAGATCACTGACGAGGATCGTTCCCATCCCGATGACGCATACCCATGGCAGGTTACTTCGGAGATCGTCCCCGCGCATCATGGAGACGAGATTCGGTACGATCAGACCCAAAAACGGTAAGTTCCCGATCACCGTTGCGACGATTCCGACCGACAAGTCAATCAATCCTGTTGCTAGCATCATCAGACGGTTGTAGTTGATTCCGAGGCTGGTGGCGATATCTTCACCGAGACCAACTAACGTCAGCCGGTTGGCAAGAAAAAAGATACAGATCGTGACACCGATGATGATCCACAGGTATTCGTAACGCCCCACTTGAATCGAGGCAAACGATCCGACGAACCATCCTTCCAGTGCTTGACTCGCCCGAAAAAACAACCCGAGGAATGTGGAGATGGCGGAGATGACAGCACCGAGCATGAGTCCGATGATGGGAACAATCAGCGAAGAACGTAGTTTAACCGATCGCAGGAACCAAAAGAAGACCATCGTTCCGATAAACGCGAAGACGATGGCACCCGTCATGCGCATCATGAGCGTCGGTGCGGGCACAAGCAGATAAACGGTCAAAAGACCAAGTCCTGCCCATTCAATGGTTCCTGTTGTCGTCGGTTCTACGAGGCGGTTCTGGGTGATCAGTTGCATGACGAGCCCGGCCATTGCCATGGCTGCACCCGTCAGCATGAGCGCCAGGGTCCTTGGAACACGTGTAATCCAAAACATATCAAAGTCGTTCGCTTTTCCGCTCAATTCATAGACTCCGGTAAACAAGGAAGCGACGGCAAGGAGGAGGATGATCAGCACCGCTATGACAAACGACGGGGTCCAAACGACAGAAAAGGAAGGTCGAGCGTTCTGCTCAACGCTTCCATTTACTTGTCGTAGCTTAAACTGCTCCATTTACTTCACGAGCGCTTCCGACACGTCTTGGAAAAACTCTGAATAGGTCTGAATCGATTCATTTAAATACATGTCTTTTGGTGTGTAAACAATACGATCCTCTTTAACAGCCGTTGTTTTTTGAAGAGCAGGTGCACGATCGATGACGTCTTCCGCTGGAACAGCACCTTCCGCATCACCAAGCGGCGCGTCGCGATCCAAGACGAGCAGCCAGTCCGGATTGCTTTGCGCGATGGCTTCCACGGAAACTTCATCTCCTTGATCGTTCCCTGAGTTCTGTTTGACCTCAAGTGCCGGTTTCCATCCGAATATGTCATACATCGGTCCGAAGACACGGCCACTCATCGGAGCCGAGAAACCGATATCTCCACCTGAGACGATGACGGACATGATGCTGTCGTTTCCGTTATATGATTTTTTTACATCCGTGATGGATTGTTCGAATGTCGTTACGAGTTGTTCTGCCTCTTTTTCCTTGGCAAAGATTTGCCCAAGCGTTTGCGTCGTATCTTCGAGACCCTTGACCAACAGTTCACCTGGAGTACCCGAATTTTCAGGTAGCTTGACATCCAAATCGATGACAGCGGCTTCCGGGACTAATTTTTTAATGTCGTCGTAGTAGTCAGCGAAGCGTTGTCCGACGATGACCACATCCGGGTCAACACCAGCAATGGCTTCTAAGTTTGGTTCAAAATGCATCCCGACGTCGACGATATCTTTGTCTTTGGCATAAGGCGATTCAGCCGGTAATAAGCCAACCGGGGCTGCAGCGAGCTCGACATCCCAGGCGGCCAGTGTCTCGAACGTTCGGTTATCGAGTGCCACCACTTTCTCCGGGTTGACCGGTACCTTGATCGTACCGTGCGCGTCAGTAATTTCTACCATCTTAGACGTGTTGGCTTCTCCGTCCTTTGTTGTGTTTGCTTCGTTCGCAGTCCCACATGCCGCAAGTAAAACGGCGAGCGAACTCATGATAACGGATGTCTTCAATTTTCCCACTATGTTTCATCTCCTTTTTCGTGTAGCAATGCATCTCAGTGGATCAACCATGTTACGTCTCGAGATTATGTATAAGTCTCTAACAAGATTCGTAAACATTATTGATAATGATTATCATTGTCATCTTCAAGGGAAATGATAACAAACAAAATCTGAATGTGCAATGACAATTTTAGTGCAATATGCGTGTTCATTTTTTTATTTGACGAATTGTAATATTAAGTGCAACACCTGACGGAAAACACAAAAAGCCCATAACGGCCTCGTGTAGAATGGAGTTACCACACCACAT
>NZ_JACSMT010000082.1:0-3985 GCF_018618815.1 Exiguobacterium sp. s128
TCGGAGTTCTTCCGCATGCTGGAGTACAAGGCAGACTGGTACGGGAAGACCGTCGTGAAAGTCGGCAAGACCTTTGCTTCCAGCCAACTATGCTCCAGTTGCGGACATCAACACAAAGACGTGAAACATCTTGGTTTGCGTGAATGGACATGCCCGATTTGCGGCATCCACCACGATCGTGATGTGAACGCAGGACTGAATCTCAAACAAGAAGCAGAACGCATCTTAGCTTCTTCAACCGTCGGGACGACGGGGTTAGCCTGATCAGGTTTCGACCGTTAGGTCGGATAACTCAGGAATCCTCCACCTCTAAGCAAAGCGTAGGTGGAGGTAGTTCAACGAGTAGACTCTTCAAGAAATCGTGAAACGGGTGGTACAGGTCTTGGATTAGCCATTACGAAAGAAATAGTCGAGGCCCATAATGGGAGTATTTCCGCTGTTAATGTGGAAAACGGACTAAAGGTTGTCATCGATTTAAGGAGGATTCCGGTATGAAAACAATCGCGCTGGTGGATGATGAAAAACGAATGCTAGAATTGATCGAACTTTATCTCCAACCAACCTATAATTGCATCAAACTTAACAGTGGAAAAGACGTATTGGATTTGATTGAAACAGACGAACCAGAACTGATCATATTAGATGTCATGATGCCCGTAATGGACGGATTTGAGACATGTCGGAAGATCCGCGAGGTCTCGAATGTACCGATCATCCTGTTGACGGCTCTCCATGGAAAAGAAAAAATCGTAAAAGGATTACGCCTTGGTGCAGACGATTATATTGTTAAACCATTTGATGAGGAAGAGTTACAAGCTAGAATTCAATCCATTTTTAGGCGGACATCTGCAGAAATCGATAACAAAATTGAGTGTTCCGGTTTGGTTTGGGATGAATTATCTCATGAATTATCTTATATTGGTCGTCAAGTGAAAGTCACACCGAAGGAATTTTCTCTACTGGGTAAACTATTAAAAAATCCTGGTAGAGTGTATTCAAGAGAGGAGTTGCTCGCAAGTTTATGGTCGGCCAGTGAATGGACGGATGAGCGAACGGTAGATTCTCATGTTCGAAACTTAAGGGAAAAACTTAGAAAAATTGGTTTTCCGATTGAGAAACACCTCCAGACAGTTTGGGGAATCGGCTACAAATGGACTTCATACTAAAAAAAGCGGAGGCATGTGCCCACGCTTTTTTAGTTTCTAAAAGTGTCATTCAGCGGTTAGTTCGTCTTCTGTGACCCATTTATGATTGGTCACCTGTTTACCCGACGTCGATTCAAAATCAATCATATAAACAGTCGTCTCTTTGGCTGAATCAATCGTTGCGGTAGCCTCTTGCATGCCCTTCATATGATCCGCACTTACTTTGACTTCATCCCCAACATTATAAGGTGTTGACTTCGCTTCTACAATTTCCTCTTGGATGATCCATTTATGGTCTGTCACACGTTTTCCACCGTTTGTTGGATCATAAGAAATACTGTATGCCGTTGTATCGTATGCTCCTACGATGGTTGCTTCGGCGTCTTTCATCCCTTCCATATGGGCCTCTTTAATCATCGCCATGTCTCCAACTTTGAACTTTGGATCTTTAGCATCGTTTAACCCTTTTGGAACTTCTTTAGAACCGGACATATCCATTGTTGAATGGTCCATGCCATCCATATTTTTATCCATGTTACTATTCGACTTAGTATCGTCCCCACTGCTTCCGCATGCTGCGAGTGCTAAAGAGAGAGAAGCCACCATCGTTGTCGTTAAGAGCTTTTTGTTGAATTTCATAAAGTATCGCCTCCGGTAATGTTGTAGTGTTTGGTATACACTGTAACATTAAAATTTGCAGAAACTTTGCAGACGGTCATAAAAAAGCACATTCGAAAAATCTTTTTGTCTCATTTAATCATCATCCGCTTAACACATCATGCCATTCTGTAAAAACCACATTTTTTTCACAATCATCCTTTACAGTGAAGCTAATATCAAACAGGAAGGAATGAGTGTTATGAAAGGAAAATGGATTATCGTAATCGGAAGTGTGCTGGCATTATTGTTGATTGGCAGTATAGGTTCCTTCTTTTTTCTATCACGCATAGGTGTGGGAAATCTGAATCAGGGGGGCATGGGCTCCATGATGAATTCTTCAAATGAATCTTCAAGCGATACCATGATGGGCATGGAAAACGGCGGAATGGGGCATGCTACGAATATAAAGTTGAAGAATTCTACTGAAAAGGAGAATCCTTTAGGTTTGCCTAAAGTATTAAAACCCGATCAAGAGGATAAAGAGTCGATGCGTTACACGGTCGTCGCTCGAGAGGGAACAACACGCTTTTTTGCAAACGGTGATCAAACAAATACGTTAGGATACAACGGAAATTATTTAGGTCCTATGATTGAATTGAAAAAAGGAAAAACTGTCAGCATACGCACGATAAATCAACTTGGTGAGCCAACTACGTTTCATTGGCATGGGCTCGTCGTACCCTCACAAGTAGAAGGTGGTCCCCATCAAATCGTGAACCCTGGTGAGTCAAAAGACGTAACCTTTAAAGTAGAACAGAATGAATCGACACTTTGGTTTCATCCCCATCCAATGGGAAAAACAGCCAGTCAAGTGTATAAAGGATTGGCAGGATTGTTATATGTAAAAGAGGTCAATCTAAAAACCAATCTTCCTCAAAAATATGGTAAAAATGATATCCCCTTAATTTTACAGGATCGACAGTTTAATAAAGAGAATAGCATGAATTATGATGATATTGAAAAATCGGATGGGGCTTTAGGTGATACGTTGGTCGTGAATGGCACACTCAATCCGTATTTTGACGTAAAGTACTCTCAAATAAGAGTGAGACTGTTAAACGGATCTAATGCGCGTAACTATGTAGTGAAGTTATCAGATGGTGCAAGCTTCGAAAAAATAGCAGGTGATGGCGGTTATCTTTCCAAGCCTGAAAAAGTTCGGTCGGTTGCGCTAAGCCCAGGTGAGAGAACTGAGATTCTACTTGATTTTTCAAAACATTCAATAGGAGAACAGGTATCCCTGATAACAGATGGAGTAACGATTACCAAGTTTAAACTAAAAGAAAAGCAAGGCCGAAATTCGGAGATAACCAATGTCATTCAAAAGATGCCAAAACTGAATGATGCGGATTTAAAACCTGATCGTAGACTAACGCTTTTCGGAATGGGGAAAATGGTTGAGATAAATGGAAAAACATTTGATGAAAATCGAATTGATATTAAGGTAAAACAAAATCGGACGGAGACATGGGAAATATACAACAAAAAAGATATGATGGGTGGAATGATTCACCCATTTCATATACATGGGGTCCAGTTTGTTGTATTAGAACGAAATGGTGTGCAAACCAATAGTCAAGAGAGAGGACTTAAAGACACTGTAGCTGTTAAACCGGGAGAACGAGTTAAAATTCGAATGACATTCAAGCAAAAAGGAGTGTTCATGTATCATTGTCATATACTTGAACATGAGGAAAATGGAATGATGGGACAATTAAAAGTAGATTAATGGAGGAAGAAATTAAAGATGTCTGAAGTGACACTTGCTAACTTTCATCTTTTTTTCACAAATGGGGGAAATAACTCTTGTGTATCAAAATAAGTAAGATGGATAAAAGGAGGGAATTGCGATGGCCCATGAAAACAATGAAATCATTAAAGCCTTACAAAAATGCATAATAACATTTGACACTCCCACGGCTAAAGCCGCAAGCTCCCCCTTCGGGATGAGTGGGATTCTGAAGTGCTTATGCGAGCGCAGTCCATTTCTGTTTTGCTCAAGCCTTCAGATGAGGGGGTGCCATCACCCCTCCTGAGACAGACCCTAAAGGTTCTCAGGCTGATTGACTATTACCATCAACCACAGGTGCGTATCTAATATTCATCGCACCGACTAAATCTCTGTGCTTTTTGAATCCACATGGACAAAAATAGGTTCGATCTTTCGCTTTGTTTCTTTT
>NZ_JACSMT010000083.1:0-3925 GCF_018618815.1 Exiguobacterium sp. s128
ATGTGGTGTGGTAACTCCATTCTACACGAGGCCGTTATGGGCTTTTTGTGTTTTCCGTCAGGTGTTGCACTTAATATTACAATTCGTCCAATGTAAAATCAGGCGATAAAATTACTAACAATATCCAGGATAATTCTCATTTTTTGGGCCACGTATATGCTAAAGCTACAAGTTATTCTGAATTGATGGACATGCTTGATGATATTGAAAAATATGTTGTAAACCATTTATGCAATGTGGCAGTAAGTAAATATTAAATTTCAGATATATATTTTCTTTTTATAAAAATTTCTTACTGTTTAATTTAGTCTAGTATTTTTCTGACGAAGCGAACAGTTTGATAATAAAACGGTTTACGTTCTAAAGCGGATCACTTCGATGTGATCCGCTTTTTTTAAATTGAAGATAATGAAAAGGATCGTAAGTCGGCTATCGAGAATACATGAGGTGAGGAAATGCATGTAGGAAGTTAAATGCATCATCGATATATTGATCTAAGCAAAAAACTACATCTAAGAACAGGTCTGAACAATGTTGAAGTAAAGCGTTGATGGAATATTTCATTTGATTACTGATCATGGAATGAACATTTCTATCTCCACATCTCGTATCTAGATTTATAAGTCTATTGGGTCAATGAAATGTCCTGTTCAGAATCGAGCGCAATCGAAAGTGATCAAGATGATCAAGGGAATTGGCTAATGAAAGTGAACGGTTCGGTTTAATTTTTCCGATGGGAAAAGACAGCCGTTGATTTATTAAAATAATACAGGGCCGGCAGAAAACTATATACTAAGGGTAAAATTTTTTGTGGCGGCAGTATTGAAGAGCCGCGACATTTTAAAAGAATTATTCACTCCTACTTTCGCGGCAAACCGTATTGTCAGATGTACTGCTCATGTTTTAAACATCAATCTCATTACATGGGACATGGCTCCCAAAAAACGATCTCATCTAAAAAGTTGATATGCGTATATGTATAATACTCCGCTTTTTAAATTTCCAATCGATTACGACGAATCAATTTACGAGAAGGAAGAAACGAACAAAATGCAATCAAACTGAGACAAGGACGTTCTGTCCTTGCTTTTTTTACATCCGATGTCAATATTTCGTATACTCGAAACATACTAAGAAATGGAAAGGGTTGATGACTTATGATAATTGCTTTTATAAAAAGTGGCATATCAGATTTTTCTTTAATAGTGAATTCGCGAGAAAAAAAGTTTGACGTCACTGGATTCGGGACGTGGAAATGGATTTATGAAAAGTTGGAGATTGAGCACTTCCTATACGCCAACCGAATCATTATGCTTGATTGTGGTTTGATTCGATACTTGTCCAACGGTAGAACATCAATGGTCAATCTGATTGGTCGATTGATTCTATCTCAAGTAATAAAATCCGTCGTGCAGCCTGAATGTGTAGAAAGATTCCATCGTTATACAGAGACGGTCTCGGTACAAGACGAACATTTTAAAGAGGTTTTACCGTTTGGAGAACGAATTTTAGTGAACGAGGAGGTAGTTTAATGAACGTAACCGTCCTCCATTATGATGTCTTCACGGAAACGCCCGGTCATGGTAACCCAGCCGGGGTCGTCCTACAAGCAGAACATCTGACGCATCAACAGATGCAATTGATTGCTCGTTTTGCTGGATTCACTGAGACGACATTTGTACAACGTTCGATCAATGCGACGTGGAATATGCGTTATTTCGCGCCTGGCAAGGAGATGAATCTTTGTGGTCACGGGACGATTGCTGCATTGACGGCACTAGCACAAGCTAGTCAGTTACCGCAGAAATTCACGATCGACACACAAGCCGGTATTCTAAAAGGAAAACAGGCAGCTGTAAAAACCCGATTCCGGTTGCGGCAAGGGAATCCACAAATCGTTCCGTTCCAAGGAGCAGTCCGTCCCATACTCGCAACCATCGGGTTAGACATCAAGCATCTCGATGATCGTCTACCAATTGTCTATGGCAGCACAGGAAACTGGACACTCATTTTACCCATCCGCCGGTTGATAGATTTCAAGAGGATGCGGCCAGACAATGAACGTTTCCAGCAGGTATTGACGGCATTTCCTACTGCATCCATACATCCGATTTGTCTCGAGACCTATCAATCCGTTCATCTGCATGGTCGACACTTTTCCGCATCCGGTGCTGGAACGGTTGAAGACCCTGTCACTGGGACATCAAGTGGCGTGATGGGGGTCTATCATCGCCTGTTTATTAATCCGCTGTCTACGGAGACAATCAGAATTGAACAAGGACACGAGATGAATCGCCCCGGCACCGTCGACATTCTTGTTAGCGGAACAGAATCGGACCCTTCACAGTGGCAGGTCGAAATGGAAGGAGGGAGTATTTTTGTAGGGGCACGATCTATTACGATATAGAGAGACGGTCCGCTCATCACTTCGATTGTCATCTTCACTGATTTATTGAAAGCAGAGGATAGAGATGGTCGATAGTGTATTGTGAATGGTCTTTAGGTAAACATCTTCAGACATATATCGATCATTCACACCATATTGAACTAATGATGAACCGTCTAGTTGAAAGATGTAGAGCATAGCACTTTGTTTGGTAAATCCAAAGAATGGTGCAGTATTTTCTTATTATACATAGTCATAAGATCAATGCTGAGAAACTTGAATGTTTATCCATTTAAAAGTAGCTCTATTGTATTCGGAAAACCTTAGTGTTTTGAACATCCGTTCGCAGTCGTTTCAGGAAATCACGTTCTCTAACACTTATCGTTCTTTAAGAGAAAATATTTCGAAATCTGAGAAAAAACAAAGGAGGGTGAAACACATTGAAAAAGTTCGACCTGAATATTGAGCAGGTACTCGAAAACTGGGAAGTCTATCATGCTCTTCGAGAAATTATCGCCAATGCATTAGACGAACAGGTCCTTACACGATCAAAAGATATCCGTATCGAATGTGATTCGGATGGCAATTGGCGCATTCGTGATTATGGCCGAGGCTTGCAGTACGTGCACTTCACGCAAAATGAGAACCAGGAGAAGTTGAACCATCCGAATCTAATCGGGCGTTTTGGTGTCGGGTTGAAGGATGCTATGGCGACGTTTGATCGTCATGATGTCGGTGTTGAGATTCTATCGAGACACGGGCGGTTCACCTTAGGAAAAAGCAATAAACATGCGTTCGAGGATGTCATGACGCTCCATGCCTATATCGAGCCATCTCTCGATGATGCGTTCGAGGGAACGGAATTCATCCTCTCGAATATATCCGAAGAGGATATCCAGAAAGCGAAGCGACTCTTTCTACTCTTCAGTGATGAGCAGGTACTTTCCACCGTTCAATACGGTCAAATCTTAGAAAAGCATGGTCATACGGCGAATATCTACATCAATGGCGTGAAGGTCGCAGCGGAGGAGGACTTCCTCTTCTCTTACAACATCACCTCATTGACGAAGGGGATGAAGAAGGAGTTGAATCGAGAACGTACGAACGTCGGACGTACCGCCTATTCGTCTCGTGTGAAGCAGATACTCCTTGATAACAAGGAACCTCGTACGACCCGTCTTCTAGTAGAATCATTGAATCGGTTCACGGAAGGAGAGCTTCCAGTTGAACTCACATGGAAGGACGTGGCTATCCATTCCTGTAAGCTATTGAACATGCTTGAGGATGTCGTGTTCATGACACCCTCCCAAAATAAATCGAATATGATGTACTCTTTTAAGTAGACCATATTCTTGAAATATACGAAGAATAACTCTTATGAGATGTTGATGCATCTTATAAATTAACTATCTGAGCTCCATTTGCGCTATCTATATTTGATAGATAGGACTGTATTTTGCAATAGGTTTGTGGTTCTTACGCAATGTTAGTGAGGTAATGTTTTCAATACTATGGGAATAGAGTTAAAAAGGACTGATT
>NZ_JACSMT010000084.1:0-2971 GCF_018618815.1 Exiguobacterium sp. s128
TTCATGAAGGTGATTCTCCTCTGCTGTTCATAATTTTCCTAAGTCTAATTGACCTTAAGGTTTATGTCCAACTAACTGTAGACCATCCACAGTCTTCCCTTCCTCGGACAACTTCTCAAATGTTTCTTCATCGATTGCTAGTTTTTCTTGACGAACATATCGAGGACTCACAACACGAACCGACAGTCCATTCACTTCTCCTTTCAATCCTACTCCTGTCATAGAACTAAAATTTTCAACTGTTGGAAAAGAGAGATCAAGTTCATTTGCCTTTGCAAGTATCCCTTGTGCGAGAGGGTGTTGCGATGATTGCTCTACAGCTGCAGCAAGTCCTAGTAATTCATTCTGAGAGGAATCCTGGACAGGGATGATATCTGTGACCCCGAAGTTTCCCTGCGTTAAAGTTCCGGTCTTATCGAAAATAATCGCATCCAAACGACGTGCCTCCTCAAACTGCG
The DNA here is from genome assembly GCF_018618815.1 of Exiguobacterium sp. s128. NCBI lineage: Bacteria > Bacillati > Bacillota > Bacilli > Caryophanales > Exiguobacterium > Exiguobacterium sp. s128. The sequence continues at coordinate 459 of NZ_JACSMT010000084.1, forward strand.
TACGGTTTCGAATTAACAATCCTCGCTTAGCCGATATCGCAGTAGACACAGAAACGACGAGAGGCGCTGCCAATCCTAATGCATGAGGACATGAGATAACCATGACCGTCACCATCCGCTCAATTGCGGTACTGACTGAGTACCCTAGTGCTAACCAGATAATGAACGTCAGAATGCCTGCACCAACTGCAACGTAGAAGAGCATTTTTGCTGCACGATTTGCTAAATTTTGTGTTTTTGATTTTGATTCCTGTGCTTCACTGACTAAATCAATCACCTTTGAAAGGTAAGTACCTTCACCAGTATCATTGGTTTCGACTGTCACACTTCCTTCTTGGTTGATAGAACCAGCAATCACCATGTCACCTTTTTGCTTTTCGATCGGTAACGATTCGCCTGTCAACATCGATTCATCGATCGTCGTCGTCCCCTTTATTATCTTTCCATCTACGGGGACTTGTTCGCCTGGCTTGATGAGAATCGTATCTCCCGTATTTAGTTCGGATACAGGAATATCTTCTACCTCATCTTTATTGATACGATGCGCGATACTGGGGAGTAGCTTCACAAGTTCTTGTAAGGCATTGGAAGCACCCATGATTGACTTCATTTCAATCCAATGTCCTAGTAACATAATATCGATAAGTGTCGCCAGTTCCCAAAAGAAATCATGTCCTTCTCCAAATCCGAGTACGATTGCAACACTGTAAAAATAGGCAACACTGATTGCCAAAGCAATCAACATCATCATGCCAGGATTTTTGTTGCGAAGCTCATCCAAACTACCTTTTAAAAAAGGCCACCCTCCATAAAAATAGACTATCGTAGACAATGTAAGTAACACAAAGTCATCGTATAGAAAATTAATGCTTAGACCGGACCATTCTTGAATCATTTTTGACAATAGCAAAATTGGAATCGTTAAACCTAACGATACAAAAAATCGTTTTTTAAAATCTTCAATCATCCCTTCATGCCCTGCATGTTCATGATGAGAGGAATACGTAGTATTTTCATTATCATGATGCTGATTATGTTCCATGAAGAACCCTCCCTGTAGCTAGTGTATAGAGAAGAAACAGAATCCTGCCTAACGCTTACTACCTTTTTAGACAATCAACCAAAAGACATACAAAATATCTAACAAGATTCTGTGAAGCATCGTTTTATTCTTGGAGAATTTTTTTTCATTCCTCTCCTTCAACCCATCGATATCCACGTCCCCAAATGGTTTTCAGATGACGATCGATTGGATAATTTAAATCTCTCAACTTTTCTCGAATCATCTTAATATGAGAATCTACCGTTCGCGGATCCGATTCTGAAGTATAGGACCAGACAAAGTCATAAAGTTCTAATCGATTAAATAACCGTCCTGGATGTTGGAGAAATAGTCGCAACAACGCATGGGCTTTAGGAGTAAAATCAATCACATTCCCATCGAGTAAAATGAAATCGTTGTTTTCATCCAGTACCAACCCTTCATACATGACATGTTCCTTCGGCTTTCGCCGCATGACCGAACGGACTCTCGCTAATAACACCTCTCCATTAAAAGGCTTCGAAACATAATCTGTCGCTCCCGCGTCTAATCCCTTTACGATGGATTCAGCATCGTCTAAAGCAGTGATCATGATGATTGGAATATCTGGATGGGCATCCGTTATTTTTTTACATACCTCAAAACCATCGTACAAGGGCATCATGACATCAAGTAGAATGAGATCAAATGATTCTTTCTTCACCTTCTCAAGCGCCTCGATGCCATCATGCGCTGTACTACAGTCATAGCCAACCGGTTCTAGGTAAAGCTTTAAGAGTTGTCTCATTCTGATCTCGTCATCAACAATTAAAATTCTATTCATTTTCTAGCCCTCCTCTCAATTCAAAATATAAAATTTTTTCAAAAAAATTTCACATTTTCTTTTTATCATTGACTTAAACGATTAGAAATGGAGTTGAAACCATGAACCTTCTTTCAAAAATTTTGCTCGTCATTTTATATGTATCACTTTTTTCATTCTCAGTAATGTTAGTATATCGAGCCTATGAATTTTTTCATCTTTAAGTCAAACTTCCCTTTTGAATAGAAAAAAATGCCTACACTAATCATATTCTTTTGATTGGTATAGGCAGGTTTTCTATCTTTCTAATCGTCTACGCAAGAATTTTTTGACATTTACTTACACATTCTGTACATGCTTTTGCACATCTTTGGCAGTGTTCATGATCATGTTTTGAACACTCATCCGCACATTTCCTACAAATTTCTACGCAACTTTTAGCGAGAGCACTAAGTTGATTACTATTTCGAGAAATAGCTTGTACCAGTAAGCTGCAGATATCTGCACAATCTCGATTCAATCGTATACAGTCTGTCATCGAAGATACATGAGACTCCTTTAAACAGGCGTCAAAGCATTCATTACAGAATTTTTGAGCGGGAAAGCCCACTCCTTTAGGGGTGGGATGAAAGCTCGGTCGGATACGGAGTGCCCACAAAGAAGCCGAAG
>NZ_JACSMT010000085.1:0-2413 GCF_018618815.1 Exiguobacterium sp. s128
TGTGGTGTGGTAACTCCATTCTACACGAGGCCGTTATGGGCTTTTTGTGTTTTCCGTCAGGTGTTGCACTTAATATTACAATTCGTCACTTATAAATATTTAAACATTAATTTTGGTTAATTGTATATAAATTATAAAAATGATTTTTAAAATAAGTAGCCTATTAAAGTAATAAATACAATTTTTAAAAAATCGACGGTTTGTCAAATTAAGTGCAACATTTCTTCCGAGAAGACCTCGTATGCAGTTTTCCAGTTGAGACGTTTCCGTGGTCTCCCATTGATCCAGGCGAGCGCTTGAGCGAGTTCAGAACGACTGACCTTTCCGAAATCCGTCTCCTTCGTTAAAAATTCACGAAGAAGACCATTGGCGTTCTCGTTACTCCCACGCTGCCAAGAAGAATACGGATCCGCAAAATACATCGGTAAGTCTAACATTTCACGAATTCGTTCATGACAGCTAAGACTCTTTTCCACGAGCTGTCGTCGTGGAATATTGTCTTCGTCTTAGAACTCACAATAATGAATCCTCCGTTGAATTTTGTGTGATAACTTTATTCTACACGAGGCCGTTATGGTTTTTTTGTTTTTTCAGTTAGGTGTTGCACTTAATATTACAATTCGTCTTATAAAAAACAGCTGATTTAGAACGTTTATAAAAGGTATTTAGAAAGTAATCAATCATAATTTGGAACCATTATCAGTTGATTGATTACAGCCATCGAAATGTACCACTCTTGCAATCTTTTTTACCAAAGAGTGACAAACAATTTACCAAGCAGTGCCATAGCGTCGACCGGCGTTCATAATACACTCTTATGATTGATATGCACACCGCATGGTGTGACATTGTCACATAGGAGGTATTTTTTTATGCTCCGTTATTCCGACATCCTGAAACTAAAAGAAGAAGGCTTCAGTCTACGAAGTATTGCGTCTAGCACTGGCAACTCACGTCAGAAAGTGACGGAGGTGACCGAACGTGCCAAACAGAAGGGGTTGGTGGGACCTTTTGATGATGAGATGACTGACAAATGGATTGAAGAGTTTTTGTTTCCTGAGAAGTCACTTGAATCATCTGGTCGATATCCAATCGATTTTGACCATGTCCATAAAGAATTGGCAAAGCCGAACGTCACGTTATCACTTTTGCATTATGAATATGAAATCGAGTGTCGTGCTAACAAAAAGATTCCATACTCCTATCGGAGTTTCGTACGCCATTACAGTACTTATGCGAACAAGCACAAGGCCACATGTGACCGTCAAGAAGAAAAGTCATTTTACGATGATTTAAGCACAACACTTTTCGATCATTCTGTATGTTCTGTAAAAATAGTAGACCGATAGCGCATCCGGTAGCTTTCCTCATCCATTTGAATGATTTCCGCACGATGTAAGAGCCGATCAAGAATGGCTGTGACGATTCCTTGCTCACCAATCAATTCGCCCCAGCTTTCTGGTCGCTTATTCGACGTTAGAATGATCGAACTTTTTTCATAAAGTTCATTAATAAGTTGAAAAAGAAGATTGGCCTCACGTTGTTCCATTGCCATGTACATCATGTCATCCAGAATGACAAGTTCCGACTCGACGAGTCGTTTGTAACGGACTTCGGAACGACGGATGACATTTCGGGTTTTTAGAAGGTGAAGGGCCTCTCCCATCGTAACGAAGCTGACTTTCTTCCCGATCTTTATGGCGTCAAGCCCTAGACCGATGGCGAGGTGGGTCTTGCCGGTCCCTGGGGGACCCAAAAGAATCAAATTATGATGGCTTTTAAGCCAGTTCAACTCTCTCAGTTGCTTGAACTGGCGTACACCGATCGAGCGTAGATGTTCAAGCTCAAACTCATCCAGGTGACGTTCGACAGGGAAGTTCGCCCATCTCGTCAGCCGATCCTGTAGTTTCTGCTCGCGTCGCTTTTGTTCGTAATGAAACACTTCATGCAGAAATTCATGGTACGTCCATCGTTCTTCCTCTGCTGTCCGTAAAAAGCGTGGGAGTTCTGCTGCACTCTCGACCAGACGTAAAGCTCTTGCCATTTCTTGAATACCTTCGATTGGATGTTTACTCATTTCTTCGTCGCCCCTGTCATCAAATGAATATACGGATCAAGGGCGCGCGTCGAGACGGTGATCCCTTCGGGACCAGTCAATAGGTTTTGCCGTAATAGATTAGCACTGACCTGTCCAATGTCATATAGACGACCCATTTCTTTCACTGTTTCTTCTATCCGATTAGTACCCAGGTCACGAATAAGGTCAAACTGATCACGTATGTATCGAGGATATCTCACAACGATTTCATCCAGAAAATCGACTGCTGTATTTTGCAATAGGTTTGTGGTTCTTACGCAATGTTAGTGAGGTAATGTTTTCAATACTATGGGAATAGAGTTAAAAAGGACTGAT
>NZ_JACSMT010000086.1:0-2384 GCF_018618815.1 Exiguobacterium sp. s128
TCACTAACATTGCGTAAGAACCATAGGAGTGCAGACTTGTGCGACGGAAACGTACACAGTTCTGCACTCCTTTTGCGAAAAAAGAAAAAGACTTGCCAGCACCCACAAATTCATCCTAACGTTTAAGTTGCGAAACAAGAACGTGAAGGAGATGAAAGGAATGCTAACAATGTCTGAAATCAATTGTATCAAATTTTTAAGGAACCATAAATCCTATTCCATCAATAAGATTGCGAAAGATCTTAACCTGAACTGGCGAACTGCTAAAAAATATGCCGATGAGTCTTTTCTACCAAAAGAAAGTCATTCTTCAAAGCGTGGCATGATGTATGGCACCCGTTGGGGCGAAATGATCGAGGACTGGCTACAGGAAGATGCGATGATGAAAAAGAAACAACGACGAACCAATAAAAAACTATATGAGACATTATGTACATATGGATTTGAAGGGTCCTACCGGACCGTCTGTCAATTCATCAAAGAATGGCGCCTAGGTCGCGATGTAGAAAACGATAGTCGATTCGAGCGGTTGGCCCACCCGCCCGGAGAAGCACAGGTAGATTTTGGCGTCATGGAAGTCGTGAAGGACAGTCATGCGGTCGATGTGCATTGCTTGATCCTATCCATGCCGTATAGCAATCGAACAGCTGCGGTTGCATTACCAGCAGAGAACCAAGAATGTTTCCTGACCGGATTGAAGAGACTGTTCGAAGAAATCGGAGGCGTGCCGCAACAATTACGAATCGACAATCTCCCAGCAGCCGTCGCTAAAGTACGGACAACAAAGGAAGATGCCATTTATACGGACGCTTTTCAGCAATTCGTAACGCACTATGGTTTCCAAGTTCAAAGCTGTAATCCGTATAGTGGGAATGAGAAAGGAAGCGTCGAAAACAAGGTTGGATATGTCCGTTACAACTTCCTGGTTCCTTCTCCCGTCATGAATGACTTCGAATCATTGAACAGACGCCTCGCATCATCCCTCAGGGATGACATGGAACGTATACATTATGAAAAGAAAGTACGTATCAAGGATCTCGTTGTGGAAGAGAAAAAGCATCTCCTTCGACTGCCGGAAGAAGACTTTCCGGTGTTCAAGGAGGAACTGTTGAAGGTAAACAAATATGGAGAAGTGACCATCGATCAAACGAAGATTCTCGTTCCATCTGGTTCTCGACATGGACAAGTGAGAGCAATCCTAAAATGGGACGATATGAAAATCATTTCTCGTCACGGAGAAATCCTGTACGAAGAAAAGCGACCTTATATGATGACGAAACGGGCGTTACCTTGGGAAAGCATTCTCAACGAATGGTACAAAAAGCCGCGTAGTTATGGTCATTCACGCCACGCAGAGTACCTCCCTGGACGAATTCGAGAGTATCTGAACATCCAGAATCTGATGATACGGAGAGAAAGACTGGGATGGCTACGATCTAGATTAGTCCTGCATTCAATCACTGAAATCGATGAACGATTGTATGAGCTACTGAGCCAGAGCGATGCCTATTCTGACATCGAAGAGCATCCCTACGATGTCGACTGGAGTAAGTATGACAGTTTGAATCGACCATGGCAGAGTGAGGTGCAGCCGTGAATCTAAAAGAGATGTGCAAATCCCTTCGGCTCGCTTACGTCGCTGAAATTTACGAATCGATTCCGATGGAATCGTCCGAGACGTTTCTCACGACACTTTTTGAAATGGAGATGAGACTTCGTGAAGAAGCGAAGGCAGAGAGGCTCATAAAAAAAGCAAAATTCATCAACAATAAATCACTTGAAGACTATCGCTGGCATGACAACATCTACTTTCCTCGTCATCTCAAGAAAGAAGAATTGATGTCGCTCTCTTTCATCGATCATCAGCAAAACGTAGTGCTCACAGGTGCCCCCGGCACTGGTAAGACACATCTTGCGATTGGTTTAGGACGGGAAGCTTGTCGTAAAGGAAAAGAAGTACGTTTCTTTCGTGTTTCGGAGCTCGTAGAGCAACTCACCAAAGCATGGCGTGATGGGAAGCTGAGTAGCTTCCATACACGCCTCGATTCTGCGGATCTTATCGTCTTGGATGAAATGGGCTATCTTCCATTATCCAAAGAGTCAGCAGAGCTCCTGTTCCATCTCATTACAGACTGGTACGAAAAGAAAAGTATCATCATCACATCGAATCTAGAATTCAGTCAATGGAATCGTGTTTTCGCAGATCCTAGATTAACGTCAGCACTCGTTGATCGTGTGATTCATCATGCGCACATTCTGACCTTCACAGGCGATAGTTATCGTGTCACACATGCATTATCAAGAAATTAAATATTTACTGGCAAAGTTCTGTACTTTTTTCTGCAATTCACTGCACAAACCTGGTTCTTACGCAATGTTAGTGA
>NZ_JACSMT010000087.1:0-1886 GCF_018618815.1 Exiguobacterium sp. s128
CATATAAAAAACTCCTCTCGTAGGGTTAGTATTCCATACCATCTTTCAAAAGAAGTTAGTCATTTTCTTAAGTTGACATCTATGGGCTTACCTTCCGCCCATGGAAAGCGAGGATGTCGAACCGTCCGTTACAAGGATTGATTTTGGCCTGACTTATGAGTCAGTCCCGTTTGTGTCGTGCCATAGTGTCACTTATTCTTCAGAATGGTAGACGGCAATCCCATTCTTATCTTGATGCTTCACCCGGTACATCGCAAGATCGGCATATTTCAGCCACTGTTCTAAATTTGTCCCCTCCACATAAGGTGCTACGCCGATGCTCGCAGAGACATGTAGTGTCTGTCCATGATGTACGTAGGAATGACATAAAAAGTTCAAAAAAAGTTTACAACGTCGTCGTAACGAAAGTTCATCCTCCGCTGACATCAATAAAGCAAATTCATCACCGCCGAGTCGATAAACGGATTCGTCGGCGACTAGTTCAGTAGAAAGACGTCTTGCGACTTCGATTAAGATGTAGTCCCCGGCTTCATGACCGTACGTATCGTTAATGAGTTTGAAACCATCCAAATCAATGAGTGCCAAGTAATTGAATGTAGATGATTGTTGATTAAACGTCCGTTCGAGAGCACGGCGATTTCCGATATCAGTCAGTCCGTCATGATAAGCATGATATTCGATTTGCTGCTGACGTTCCATTCGATCCGTCACGTCATGAAGAATTAAAAACTGACCAAAAGAGGTGTCGGCAATCATGATCGGAATCGGAATCAACTCAAATTGTTGATTCGATTGATTTTGATAATGGTTAGAATTCTGCATCAAGGCGGTCTGGAAATGACGAAATTCGGTGGTGAGTCGATCGACGCCCATATCCGAAAGGCCGAAAATTCGTTGGGCGGCTCGATTCGCATAGATCGGTTCTTTTGCTTGATTGAAACGAACGATTGGATCAGGATGTCCTAAAAACAGTGGGATGACTTGTTGCTCGCTTGCTTTAATCTGTTCCGTTCGTCGCGTGACGCGTATCGTCAATTGTTCATTTCGAGTATCCAATTGGCGGACGATTGAGCTATGTTGTCTTGTAATCAAAATTTGACGGACGATCAGTAAGAATAAAATGATGAAAATATCACGTTTCTCACCTTCTTGTTCAATGAGATAGTGAAGGAATAACGGCAAGGAAAGAAGTGGAAGCCAAGCGCGCTGGACGACGGATGATGTGCTCGTTCCTTCGACGATGTGGTCGATGTGCCATAAGATAGCCGCACTTTGGGCTAAGCGGATAAAAATAGGTGAAAAAATCAAATATGTTGTCGTGAAATCAGGGAAATAGACGGACGATATCTCATAGAGTCCTCGGATAAAGATGGACAAGAAAAGTAAAAACAAGGTAGTCCGGGAGACCCAGTGCGTGTCTTGGATAAAAGAAAAATAAAAAAAGACGAACAGACCAAGGGATGTATTGATGATGACGATCAAGGAGTATGGGAACGTGTTGACGGTCGGGTCGACGAATTCATTCAAGATGTGAAAGGCAACAAGAGCAAGGAAAGTCATTAAAATGAAGGCATCCATCGCAGCTAACACATGTTGACCAAATCCTTTTTTAGAGACGATCCGGTAAAAGATGGCGAATAAAAATAAGTAATGTGAGAGTGAAAAAAATACTAGGCTGTAGACGCCGGACACAGTGCCTGACGAACTGAATAAATGAATGGTTTCGAGAATTGAACCAAGGACGGATAAGGTAAGGGAACCGAGTGCAAGTAGCCAAAACTTTCGACGTGGGACAATTGTATTTTGCAATAGGTTTGTGGTTCTTACGCAATGTTAGTGAACGTTGACACGTATACTCCCGATTAAACACAATCGTTTTCTTACAA
>NZ_JACSMT010000088.1:0-1688 GCF_018618815.1 Exiguobacterium sp. s128
TGGTTCTTACGCAATGTTAGTGAGGTAATGTTTTCAATACTATGGGAATAGAGTTAAAAAGGACTGATTCGTATGTACGAGATCGAAGAACTGGATCCGCGTATTCGCATAATGACGATGGAGAAGACTGATCACGAAACACACCTTATGGCGCATCTTGTTTCATCCACTAGCCACTGTCCGGACTGCGGTGCACGTTGTGACAGAAGGCATGGTTTCACTTGGAGAAGGATTGGTGACCTTTTCAGAATACAGCATTGTATCCGACTCACGCTTCGAGTTCCGAAATGGTTTTGCGATAACCCGAATTGTAAACGCATCATTTTTACTGAACGCCTCGAGTGGGCGATACCTTATTCTAGACGGACCAATCGGACCGATCATGTATTGACAACATTGATGCTTGCCATGAATGCTAAGGAAGCAGCACGTGTTTGCCCGACGATCGGTATACGGATCAGTCACGATACACTTCTCAAGATCTTGAGACGCGTCCCTGTTCCTTCGGAACAGCCAGATATCATCGGGATTGACGACTTCGCCTTCAAAAAAGGGCGTCGTTATGGAACAATCATCTGCAATGCACAGACCCATCGTCCAATCGAATTATTCCGTTCACGGAATCCCGACGAGCTGATTACATGGATGGATCGACTCATCGAAAAGCCTGTTCGAGCTTCTTCAGACAGATTCCCAGGATATCAGGAAACACTTCAGAAAAAAGGCGTCACAGTAGTGAGTGATCGTTTCCACCTGATTCACAATTTGTGGGAGTTGCTCGTTACCGTTTGTAGATGTGTGCTACCTGGTCGCCTACCTATCCCTAAGAAACAGTCTGTGGTAGAGGAACTCCCGTCCTCTACCACAGACTTCCTGCCTATCGATTCTAATCGTCAAATACTTGTCTCTTCTGTTCAAACCATGTATCGAAAGGGCATGTCCCTGAATGCAATCGCTCGTTCACTTCACCTGAATTGGCGAACTGTCAAGAAGTATAGTGAGCTTAATTATCAACCCTCGTTATTACGACCGAAACGTTCCCACTCAATTGATCGCTATATGGACCATTTAAGAGAGTACGTCATGAACCATTTGGCATTGAAGGAAATCGAACGGCTGCTCAGAGGTCTCGGGTATAAGGGATCTTACGGGGCTATCCGTTATCGGGCTCGAGATATTCGTAGAGGGCTGCTTCTAGAAAATCCGCTCTTTTTTTCGCGTAAAGATGCTTGTCGACTACTCTGGCAATGGCCGAAAAAGAACGAGAAAGACATCGCAGATGTTTCAGATTTGCTGCGCGAATATCCGGATCTTTCAATCCCATTCTGCTTCATCCAAGGATTCCGAGAAGCCATACGTGTGCGAGATAGTGAGGAGCTGCTCCGATTGATTATGAACCCGAAAGTCACGGCGCATCCGAGACTCGTTCGTTTTGTACGTCGTCTCAAGAAAGACCTTCCGGTCATTTTGGCAGCCTGTCAGTACGAAGAAAACAATGGCTACGTGGAAGGTAATGTCAATCGATTAAAAATGATCAAACGTCTCATGTATGGGCGTGCTAACTTCGATTTGCTCCGGATTCGAGTGCTCTGTCGTAATCAAGATCAAGAGAGTTAATATTGTAAGAAAACGATTGTGTTTAATCGGGAGTATACGTGTCAACGTTCACTAACATTGCGTAAGAACCA
>NZ_JACSMT010000089.1:0-1650 GCF_018618815.1 Exiguobacterium sp. s128
TAGACAGTTGAAATAACAAAACTGTCTACTTTTGAAGGGAGCTTTTTCTATGGCCACATCTAAATTTTTGCTTGATGAAAAAATACACATCATACAGATGTACGATAACGGAACATATACGTTAAAGGAGATTGCGTCGCTCTTCGAGCTTTCACTCGATACGTTGAATACTTGGCGAAGACGATACCGTCACGGTGGTGCCTCAGCTCTAAGTAATAGAACGGGATGGACACGCTATTCAGAAGAACTGAAAACACAGGCCGTACGCGCAGTGCTAGACCGTGAGGAATCACTCAGGAGTGCCACGCTAAGATTCGGCATCTCGAGTAAGAGCGTGCTTCAAAGATGGATTAGCCAGTATACTGGTCATAGTACTCAAGGGAAACCGTTGAAGGAGCGATTCACTATGACCAAAGCAAGAAAAACAACATTCGAAGAGCGCGTCGAGGCAGTTATGGACTGCATACAGAACGGGAAAGACTATCAACACACCATGAAGACCCATCGGGTCTCGTATCAACAAATCTACAGCTGGGTAAGGAAGTTCGAGAAAGACGGGATAGACGCACTGTTGGACCGCCGGGGACGTCGGAAACCGAAGGAAGAATTGACCGCTGGAGAACGTTTCACTATTGAAATGAAACAACTCGAGAAAGAAAATGAGCGTCTGCGAATGGAGAACGCTTTCCTAAAAAAGTTAGAGGAGATCGAGAGGAGGTCACGTTAAGCCAAGTTCGTAATCGAGATAAATACGAGGCGATCCAGTCATTCGCAGCGCAATTCGGTTATCCCATCGTAGCCTTATGTGACCTTGCGGGTATCTCGCGTGCAGCTTACTATAAATGGTTACATCGTGTACCGACGGTACGGGAGACCGAGAACACACGGATCATCGAAGAGATGTGCCAGATTCACTATTCGGTGAACGGAATTTACGGATACCGCCGAATGACACTGAACCTGAAACGTCGCTTTGGCAGAAACGTCAACTCGAAGCGAATCCGTCGCTTGATGGGCGTTGCCCGAATCTACTGTGTCATCCGTCGAAAGCGTCCCAAATATATGCGCCACCTTCCTCAACAGACGACAGAGAATATCCTGAATCGTGATTTCCATGCGGCGGGACCGAATCAGAAATGGGTAACGGATGTCACGGAACTGAAGTATGGCGCATCCCAAAAGGCGTATCTAAGTGCCATTCTAGACCTGTACGACGGATCCATTCGTTCGTTTGTCATCGGTCATTCGAATAACAATCAACTCGTGTTCGATACGCTTGAACGCGCCCTTCAGGGCGCACCAGAAAGCCAACCACTTCTACATAGCGATCGTGGGTTTCAATATACGTCGCATGCTTTCCGTCGAATGACGAAAGCAGCAGGCATTACACAAAGTATGTCTCGTGTCGGTAAATGCATCGATAATGGTCCGATGGAATCGTTCTGGGGCGCATTGAAGTGTGAGAGTTATTATCTACATAAGTTTGAGGAGTTCGACGAACTCTGTCATGCGATTCAGCAATACATTCGATTCTATAACGAAGAACGATACCAAGAACGACTAAACGGCTTGAGTCCGCTGGAATTCAGGGCTCAAGCCGTTTAAAAGATTTTTATTATTTCGCCTGTCTACTTGACGGGGAGCAGTTCA
>NZ_JACSMT010000090.1:0-1650 GCF_018618815.1 Exiguobacterium sp. s128
AATGGGAGACCACGGAAATGTCTCAACTGGAAAACTGCATACGAGGTCTTCTCGGAAGAAGTGTTGCACTTAATTTGACAAACCGTCAACAATTAAAAGAAGTTATGTATAAAAATGTTGGGCCAGTTAGGACTAAAAAAGGCTTAGAAGATAGTTTAGCATACTTAAAATCATTGAAAGCACATAGCTATGACTTAACTAGTCTTCCTACTAAGAATTCATATCAAATATATTTAGACTATAAAAATTTGTTATTTACCTCTGAATTGATTGTTACAGCAGCACTTTTAAGAAATGAATCTAGAGGATCTCATTATAGAGAAGACTATCTAGATAAATTGGATGTAAATAAAAATTACATCTTAAAAAAAGAAAAGAATCAAGTGTGTACCTCTGTAATTGATACACCAAAACTACAACTTAATTAATATTATCAATAGGGAGTGTTAAATGTGAAAAAAGCTTTTGCTGTAATGGGATATAATAATACAAGAATAAACGATGTAAACACAATAAAAAATATCGCATGTAGTGTGTATGATGCGGACATTATTTTATGTAAAGATATTATTACTGAAGAAGATAAAAATTTGATTTCAAACACTATTGAAGTTGATTTACTAGGAAATTCTATCGGTCCTATTACGAGTTACCTTAAAAAAAATGATTTTGAACTTATTGGTGTACTTCCGTTTTCTGACCGAGGAGTTCCTTTAGGTTCATTATTAGCTCAACATTTCTCATTACCAGGGGACCAAGGTGGGGAAATGGCAGAAGCCTGCATAAAAAAATCAAAATTTAGAAATATTGAAAGTCAAACTGAATTGCCAAATTGGTATAAAAAAGTTGATTATCTATATACGACAACTAGAGAAGGTATTGAATCTTTTTATGAAAAACATAAGGTGTTTTTTATCAAACCTAACTCTGAAGGAAATAGTAGAGGTTGTATGATGATTAGCAGTATCGAAGATTTAACCTATTGGTTAGATGTTTTCCATGAATATGTCCCTCATGGAGTTCTGTGTGAAGAATTAATCGATGGTCTGCACGAATATAGTTATGACGCTGTAGGAAGTTATGAGTGGATAACAGAAAAAAAGACAACAGATGGGCGCTTTAAAGGAGAATATAATCACATTTCACCTGCTCCATTGTCAAAAGAAATGTACAATAGACTTATTGAAGCAGGTAGAGCAGTAAAGAATATGATCGGATCAGTAAATGGGGCTAATCATCATGAATTTTTCATTAATAAAGACTATACGATTTCTTGTGTAGAACCTAACCGTAGACCTGCCGGAGCTAAAGTGTTCTTATTTGGCGAACAATTGTACGATTCTTTAGAAAGCTCATATGAAGAGTGGATGAGAAGCCTTTCTAAAGTTGAGGATAATACTAGTAAAGAAAATGGTTCTACAAACCTTCTAAATGAGAATGTTGTTGGATTCAGATGGTTCAGAGCAGATAAGGAAATGATAATCCCAGAAACTAACTTTGAAAATTTGAATACCTATATTAAAGAAAAATACAATACAAAGATTATTGATTTATTTTTCAATGACGGTTTGTCAAATTAAGTGCAACACTTCTTCCGTGAAGACCTCGTATGCAGTTTTCCAGTTGAGACATTTTCGCGGTCTCCCATTG
>NZ_JACSMT010000010.1:0-79453 GCF_018618815.1 Exiguobacterium sp. s128
AAAAATTTAGATGTGGCCATAGAAAAAGCTCCCTTCAAAAGTAGACAGTTTTGTTATTTCAACTGTCTACTTTTGTGGGAGCATATCATTCTTCATGGAGACGGACTTTTTTTGTGTGAAATGAAGGGAAAGGTCATGCATGTTCAAATTCAGGAATAGTTTGCAAGCAGTTTGGGGAAAAAACAATAAGGGGGGATAAACATGAAAAACCGAATCTGGGGCATTCCATGCGGTCTCGCAGTCGTGTTAGCAGGATGCTCAGAGCCCGTAGAACAAGATTCATCATCGGTTCCAAAAACATCGGAATCGGTTAAGAGTGACGTCGTGTTCAAGGATTTACGTGCACCTTGGAATATCGAGAAAAATCAGGAAGTTTTTTATATCACAGAGCGCAACGGCGCCATCGTTAAAGGAACTAAAGATGATTATGTCCGCATGAACCTTGATTTAAAGGAACAGGTCGTTGCCGAGGGGGAAGGTGGATTGTTAGGGATGGCACTTGATCCGGACTTTACAGACAACCAGACGGCTTACATCTACCATACGTATGAGAAAAATGGATCACTTTTGAATAGAATCATTGCGATTGTCGAACAGGACGGCATCTGGAAAGAACAACGTGTGTTACTCGATGCGATTCCTGGAGCGTCAATCCATAATGGTGGGCGGATTGAAATCGGGCCGGATGGATTATTATACGTAACGGTCGGAGATGCAGCCGTTCCGGAAAATGCACAGAAGTTATCTTCTTTATCTGGCAAGATTTTACGGATGAAGTTGGATGGACGTGCTGCTTCAGGAAACTTACAAGACTACGTGTACAGTTACGGCCATCGAAATCCTCAAGGGTTGGTTTTTTTCAATCAGACGTTATATGCTACGGAACACGGACAGAGTGGACATGATGAAATCAACCGAATTGAATCCAAAAACTACGGTTGGCCGCTGATTGAGGGGACGGAGAAACAACAAGGACTCGTGACACCGTGGTATGAAGTCGGTGAACAGTCGGTCGCGCCAAGTGGGGTGGCTGAGTTGGGTGGGAAATTGTATTTTGGGACTCTTGTTGGTCAGAGTCTTCGTTGAATCGAGACGTCAACGGCTCAAGTAGAGCAAGTCGTATCGGATCGAGGGCGAATTCGGGACGTGATGACAGATGGGAAGCAGCTCTATTATGTGACGAATAATACAGATGGGCGAGGTAACCCATCAGACGGGGACGATGTCCTCATTCGTCTCGAACTGTAAAAAAGCTACTTTGATATACAAAGTAGCTTACCATCTTTTTTTCGTCGTCGGCCATGTAGGGTACAGCTTAAATTGACCTGTTTCTTGCCGAGCAAGGGTACGTTGTGTGACCCGCTCGTGGCATTCATCACATATGTAGATGCGGACTGGTTTGTTACGCAGCCTTTTTGCCGTAAAGGACCAGTCGTCGATGGTTTCTCGTTTATCACAAATTGTGCATTTGACACGCATTGGAGGTCCTCCTCTTTTTTTCTTAGTATATCATATTTGACAATTGTTCAAATTGAAAAAGGAAAGCGAACACGTGATATCGAATGTAATGAAATAAGGAAAGAGGGGATGGTAACATGGCAAACAAAGTGGAACATCGTCTGAGTGAAAAACAGATGGAAGCATTAACAGACCTGCCACTTGTGTTTTTAATTACGCATGATCAGTCAAAAAGCTGGCCGATTACACATGCCATCAGTTGGGTGTATGCCAAAGATGAAGCGACGATTCGCTTTGCGATTGAAGCCGATTCGCTGATTGTCAAAACGTTAACGGATCATCCCGTCTTTACACTCATTTTCTTTGCCGATCAATCCACCTACAGTCTAACCTGTACGGGTGTAACGGCATGGGAAACGACAGCACCTTTACCATTGAAGGTTGCACTATATGAAGGGCAAATCAAAGAGGTACGCGATATTTTATTTTACGGGGCAGCTGTTTCAGATCGACCGCGTGTGCATAAGACGTATGACGAGGCAGCGGCAATGCGGCTTGACCAACAAATCCAGACCATCTTAAAAGGATAACATTCATCAAAACTCGACTCTAAAGGAGCGAACGATGGAATGAAGAAAATATATGTGCTCGATACCAATGTCATGTTACATGATCCCTTGTCGCTGTTTCAATTCCAAGAACACGATGTCGTCATCCCGGCGATTGTTTTGGAGGAACTCGACGGAAAAAAACGAAATATGGATGAAGTGGGACGAAATGCACGTGAGACAGCACGAATTCTTGATCAACTCCGTGAAACGGGGCATTTGCATGCGGGCGTTCCGCTTGGGAATGGTGGGATTCTTCGCGTCGATATTGGCGATACAATCAGTGATGCTTCACCCTTTACCCATGATTCCAATGATAATAAGATTTTGGAGCTCGCCTGGTCCATTCATCGGGAGCAAAAAGAACAACAAAGTGGACGTGATGTCATCCTAGTCTCAAAAGATATCTTAGTCCGTGTCAAAGCGGATGCGTATGGGCTGGTGGCAGAAGACTATCTCACCGATCATATTGCGGACTTGACGGGACTTTACACCGGTTTTGTTGAGCTGGTCGTCGATCAGGAGTACATCGATGCATTTTATCAGGATAAACGCCTGTCGGTCGATGTCCTGCCGGAAAAAGTTCACCCGAATCAATTCGTCATTTTAAAAAGTAACATATCCAAAGCCTCTGCGATCGCCGTCGTCGACCAAGAGATGCCGGTCATTCGCGCCTTGTCGCTTGACGTCGATCAAGTGTGGGGCGTCATTCCGCGGAACGTGCAACAACGGATGGCGTTTGAGTTGTTGCTGCGGGATGACGTGCCGCTTGTGACCCTCGTCGGGAAGGCGGGAACCGGAAAAACGTTGCTTGCACTTGCTGCCGGTTTGTTACAAGTCGAAGATGAACATCGTTATAAAAAGTTGGTCGTTGCGCGGCCTGTCGTTCCGATGGGGAATGATATCGGGTATCTACCGGGTGAGATGGAAGAAAAACTTCGCCCATGGATGCAACCGATCTACGATAACTTGGAGCATCTGTTTAATACGAGTTCAGGTGACGAGTTAGGAAACATCCTTGCCGGCATGAAGTCGATTCAACTCGAAGCGTTGACGTATATCCGGGGTCGGAGCATGCCGGGACAATTCATCATCATCGACGAAGCGCAAAATTTGACGAAACACGAAGTGAAGACGATTTTGACACGCGTCGGTGAAAATTCGAAAATCGTACTTGTGGGAGATCCCCAACAGATTGATCATCCGTATCTCGATGAGTACTCGAATGGACTTTCCTACGCCGTTGAACGACTTAAAGATGAAAAAATGACGGGGCATGTCAAGCTCGTCAAAGGGGAACGGTCGAGTCTGGCGCGACTTGCAGCAGACCTTCTCTAGTCGGAAGAAACAAAACCGCTCTGGTTCCCTCTTCGTTTTCAGAAGGAAGCAGAGCGGTTTTTTGTTTTACAAGACGGTAATCCGTTCGATGGAACGAATCACGTGATTTTGATACAACAGATGGACGGGACCATCCGTCAACACTTTCCCGTCTTTTGAAAATTGTAGGTACAATTCTGGTAAAGTGCTTAAAGCGAGTTCAATCGTCTCGGCCCCTTCAAAACGAAGTGACGTCGCTCCGTCGAGTACTTCAGCATTCTGGATGAATGGGGCTAACGGCATCGCAAACGTACCACGTAAGGCGGCGTCTTTTTCTTCACGCGTCATCGGTTTATTGTGATCGGTCCGACTGCCTTCGGTAATTCCTTTATCCCAAGCAGCCCCCATCTTGGCATAATACGCTTCTTGTGCGTTATCGTCGATTGTTTTCCCAATCTGATTGACCTCAATCTTCCGTTCATCAAAGATCCAGACGGTTGGATCGATTGTGAGTGGATACCGTACGTTACCTGTTATCGGAAAAATCATCATTATTCCCCCTAAATGTATGAGTCGTGCAAATCCATTATACCGAAACGTTGAATTGTTGGCGAAAGTAAGGTAAAGTTTATCTATAACAGGAACGCGTCATTTGATGAGGAGGGATTGGATTGTCAACTGAAATCGGGACAGTTCATCGCCAGCGCGCTCTTGAGCTACTAGAAGCGGATGCCCATAAAATCCGCCGGTTGATCGAGGTCCAGCTTGCGAATTTAACGATGCCACAATGTCCTCTTTATGAGGAAGTATTGGATACACAAATGTTCGGATTGTCGCGTCAAATTGATTTTGCCGTTCGTCTCGAACTGATTGATGCGAGTGAAGGAAAACAGTTACTCGACTCATTAGAACAGCAATTATCTGATTTACATGATGCGGAGACGTGCTGATTTTCTACTCAAACGTGAAATGCGGCGTTTGGGTATTTTTTTTTAGAACTAGAAAAAGGACGTGTACATAATGCAATCGAAGTTTAAAGAAAGACGTGCGTTTTTTGACTATCGCTTGTTTTTTACGATGCTGATCCTCATGGCAATCAGTACGGTGATGGTCTACAGTGCTAGCGTATGGAATGGCGGCGACTACGCCAATACTTCATTTTTTGAAAAACAGTTGATGTTTGATGTCATGGCGATTGCACTTTTTTTGTTTGCAGCACATGTCAATCATGAAGTCTTTCGGGGTCCGATTTTTCGTTTGATGCTCTATCTCGTGACGTGGTCCTTACTCATGGCAACATTGTTTGCCACTCCGTTAAACGGTGCACGTGCGTGGTTGAATTTCGGGATTTTTCTAATCCAGCCGATTGAACTGTGTAAGTTTGTGCTGGTCATTGGACTAGCCAATTACTTTGATCAAAAACATAAAGGACAAATGAATGGAGTAGTGGGGATCGTCCATCATTTCATTCATCGACAAATGGCGCCTTCTTCATCGATAAAACGGATTTTACTCAGCTTTGCGGACTGGATCTTAATCCCGATGCTCGTGTTGCTAGCGCCCTATGCCATCATCATCCGGATGCAACCGGATGACGGGGGTCTGTTCATCCTGCTACTGATTACAGTGATGATCTGGTTTGCTGTTGGTTTACCAATCGGTTACCTGGCGTTAGCAGCTGTGGGTGGTCCGTTAGTTGGTTTATATGCTTGGAGTAATTTCTCGGCGAATCAGATGGAACGGATTCAAGCCATTTTTAATCCATTCCTTGATGCCGAGGGAAAAGGATACCAACTGATCAATTCGGTCATCTCGATTGCCCACGGTGGCTTCTTCGGAGTCGGATTAGGGAACAGCTTTCAAAAGTACGGCTATCTCCCAGAACCGGAGACCGACTACATCATGTCGATCATTTCAGAAGAAATGGGATTTGTTGGTGTGTTTGTTGTGCTTGGTTTATTGTTCTTTTTAATGTTCCAGGGAGTACGGATCGCCTATCAATCAGCATCGATTTATTCCAGCATGGTCGCTTTCGGGATTTCATCGATTATTTTCATTCAGACCTGTATCAACATCGGAGCAATGTCCGGTCTGTTTCCGGGAACCGGTGTCACGCTTCCATTCATTAGTTATGGCGGTTCGTCGCTACTTGTCATGAGTACGATGCTTGGTGTCGTAGCAAATATTTCGATGCAAAACAAGCACCGGATAGCGTATCATAAAGAAGTACAGGAAGCACGTAAGATGAGTGCTACGAGTTCGTTACCTAAAGGGGGAGCATCAGTTGACTAAAATCAAAAAGATTCTTGTCGCAAACCGCGGAGAAATCGCGATTCGGGTATTCCGTGCGGCAACCGAACTTGGGATTCGGACAGTCGCTATTTATTCACGAGAAGATATGGGATCGCTTCACCGATACAAAGCCGATGAGGCCTATCGAATTGGCGAAGGGAAAAAGCCGATTGAAGCCTATCTCGACATCGAAGGAATCATCGCCACTGCAAAAGAAGCAGCATGTGATGCGATTCATCCGGGTTATGGTTTTTTATCAGAAAATATTGAACTCGCAACACGTTGTCGCGAAGAGGGAATCATCTTCATTGGTCCTCGGGAAGAGCATCTCTATAGTTTTGGAGACAAGGTACGCGCACGCACGACGGCAATCGAGGCCGGTCTACCTGTCATACCCGGTACGGACGGCCCCATCACATCGATCGATGAAGCCTATGCCTTTGCGCAACAAGTTGGATATCCATTGATGGTCAAAGCGTCTCTTGGTGGTGGTGGACGAGGGATGCGTGTCGTCCGGACGGAAGAAGAACTACCAGAAATGATTGAACGCGCGAAATCAGAAGCCTTAAAAGCATTTGGCTCAGATGAGATTTATGTCGAAAAATTAATTGAACGTCCAAAACATATCGAAGTTCAGATCATCGGAGATGCCCACGGGAACATCGTCCACCTGTTCGAACGGGATTGTTCGGTTCAACGCCGTCACCAAAAAGTCGTTGAGGTCGCACCATGTGTTACGTTATCAGATGCAGGAAGAAAGAAGATTTGTGATGCTGCCGTCACACTGATGAAACATGTCGGATACGAAAATGCGGGAACGGTCGAATTTTTGGTCACGCAAGACGAATCGTTCTATTTTATCGAAGTCAACCCACGTGTGCAGGTCGAGCATACGATTACAGAAATGATTACCGGGATTGATATCGTTCAGACACAAATTCGAGTAGCAGAAGGCGAATCACTACATAGTGAATTAGTTGGCATTCCTGCTCAAGAAGATATTCAAATGCTTGGTTTTGCGATTCAAAGCCGGATTACATCGGAAGATCCGGAAAATGGATTTTTGCCGGATACAGGTAAAATTAAAGCCTACCGCTCACCGGGCGGTTTCGGTGTCCGACTAGATGGCGGAAATGCCTATGTCGGAGCGGAAATTTCACCTTATTATGACTCATTGCTCGTTAAGATCTCGACACACGGCTTAACGTACGATCAAGCCGTTGCGAAGATGAGCCGTAACTTAAGTGAATTCCGAATTCGCGGCATTAAAACAAATATTCCATTTTTAAGTAACGTCTTGAAGCACCATGCGTTTGTCAGCGGGGACTACAACACGTCCTTTATCGACGATACGAAGGAATTGTTCATCTTCCCGAAACGCCATGACCGCGGAACCAAGCTGTTGACGTATATCGGAGAAGTCTCCGTTAACGGATTCCCTGGAATCGGGAAGATTGAAAAGCCACTTGCCCGGGATGTCCGGATTCCAAAAGATTTGCCGGATGGTTATCAAGCAGGTGCAAAAGCGATTCTAGACGCGGAAGGACCGGCTGGTGTCATCCAGTGGTTGAAGACGCAAGAACACGTCTTGTTGACGGACACGACGTTCCGAGATGCCCATCAATCGTTACTCGCGACGCGGATGCGGACAAAAGACTTGGTCGCAATCGCCGAAGCAGAAGCCAAACTCTTACCGGAACTCTTTTCGGTCGAGGCATGGGGCGGGGCAACGTTTGATGTTGCGTACCGTTTCCTCTCGGAAGATCCGTGGGTTCGTTTGATGAAGTTACGCGAGAAGATGCCAAATGTCTTGATTCAGATGTTGTTACGTGGTGCCAACGCGGTCGGTTACAAAAATTATCCGGACAATGTCATTCATGCATTCGTTAAAGAAGCGGCACAAGCTGGTGTCGATGTCTTCCGGATCTTTGATAGTCTCAACAATCCGGAATCGATTCAGCTCGCGATTGATGCGGTATTGCCAACTGGAAAAATTGCGGAAGCAGCCGTCTGTTATACAGGTGACTTGTTTGATGCCAACCGTCCGAAATATCATTTGCCTTACTATGTCAAACTGGCGAAACAACTAGAAGCAAGTGGTGCGCACATCATCGCAATCAAGGATATGGCAGGTTTGCTGAAACCGGAAGCGGCATATGCGTTAGTATCCGCATTAAAAGACGCCGTTGACTTACCAATTCACCTCCATACACATGATGCGAGTGGAAACGGAATCTACACATATGCCCGTGCTGTTGATGCCGGTGTTGATATCGTCGATGTTGCTGCTTCAAGTATGGCGGGACTCACGAGTCAGCCGGCAGGAGGAAGCTTGATCCATGCCTTGAGTGGTCATAAACGCCAACCACTGGTCTCCGTTCAGAAATTTGAACAGATTTCTGACTACTGGCAGGATGTCAGACACTTGTACCAATCATTTGAACTCGATATGTTAGCGCCAAACCCGACTGTCTACGATCATGAAATGCCGGGTGGCCAGTACTCGAACTTACAACAACAGGCGAAAGCAGTCGGCTTAGCAGATCGTTGGTCAGAAGTAAAAACGATGTATGCGCGTGTCAACATGCTGTTTGGTGATATCGTCAAAGTCACCCCTTCCTCAAAAGTGGTCGGAGACATGGCCTTGTTCATGGTTCAACACCACCTGACGGAAGAGGACGTGCTGGAACGCGCCAGTAACTTAGATTTCCCTGATTCTGTCGTCGAATTGATGAAGGGTGAACTTGGAACACCACCGGACGGGTTCCCAAAACACGTTCAAGCCGCTATCTTAAAAGGGGTCGAACCGTTGACGGAGCGCCCGGGTAAGATGATGGAGCCGCTGAACTTCGATGCCATCAAACATGAACTGTTTGAAAAACTAGAGCGTCCAGTGACGGAGTTTGATGCACTTGCCTATGCGCTGTATCCAAAAGTTTTCCTGGATTACAGTTCGTACGTCGAACGGTATGGCGATATTTCGGTGCTCGATACAAGTACGTTCTTCCATGGTATGCGTTTAGGTGAAACGATTGAAGTGGAGATCGAGCGAGGAAAAACGCTTTATCTCAAACTGATTCAAGCCGGTCAACCCAATGATCATGGTGTCCGCATCATCTATTTCGAGATGAACGGTGTCCCACGCGAAGTGGAAGTGAAAGATATTAGCGTCAAAGAAAGTTCGTCAAGTCGTCCCAAAGCGGATCGAGCGAACCCGAAACAAATCGGTGCTTCGATGCCGGGTAGCGTCTTGAAAGTGCTTGTTGAACCAGGAACACGTGTCCGTAAAGGGGAACAATTACTTGTCACGGAAGCGATGAAAATGGAAACGACGATTCAAGCACCAGAAGACGGTGAAATCAAGGCCGTTCATGTCAAAGAAGGCGAAGCGATTGCGAGTCAGGATTTATTGATCGAATTCATCTGACACGTAGAGTGGACCATCATTAAATAGTCATGACGAGAAACAGGCGAAACGCATGGCGGATTGCCTGTTTTTCGTTCATTATCATGTTGGGGAGGGACGAATGTGAATATCATCTGTTGGATTCGGAGTGATTTTCGAATCGAGGATAACCATATGTTGGCGCAAGCCGCGCAATATCTTGAAGACAATCCGCAGGCAAACGTCGAGTTCGTGTTTTGGATAAATCCGGATTATATCGGAGAGTATGATGCCCGGCAACAGTATTTTTTTCAAGCACTCGAACAGTTTGCGAAGACATGTAAATCACATCGGATGCCGATTCGGTTTATCGAAGGAGACGAAAATGACTTCTTAGAAGCGACCGCGATGGCGGACCTTCTCTTGTTCAATGCAGAATACGTAGAACCGTTCAAGACACGAGATGATAACATCATAAAAAAACGAGGAGGCAAAAAAACGGAACGCTTACTTGATCGTCATCTGCTTCACCCCCATGCCGTCAAGAAAAATGACGGCTCCTATTATAAAGTATTCACCCCCTATAAAAATGCATTCCTTAAAAAAGAGTTGCCGGTCCCCTATTCGGTCAATCTAACATGTTTGCAAGAACGTTATCAGACACGCCGGCAAAATAATACGTTCATGGTGGAATATTTCAAACAAGCTGGGTCGGACGTAGCGTTTAAACCGGGCGAAGAGCAGGCGAAGAAACGGCTTGATCAGTTCCTTCAAACAAGTCTGGCATCGTATGAAGAGCAACGTGATGTTCCGTCAATCGATGGTACGAGTTTAATGTCACGTTATTTGCGGACAGGGGAAATCGGTATCCGGACGATTTTTGAGGCGGTTAGTCAGAAGGAAGACTCGAAGGGGAAACAAACTTATATCACGGAGCTGATTTGGCGGGAATTTTATTATACGATTCTGTTGCATTATCCAGAAGCCAAACGTTTGCCGGTCAATGAACAGTATACGAACATCGAGTGGGAAGAGGACGAAAAAGGATTTCAAGCTTGGTGTGAAGGGAAAACCGGGTATCCAATCGTTGATGCTGCAATGCGGCAACTGAACACGACAGGGTGGATGCATAACCGACTCCGTATGATCGTCGCCTCATTTTTGACGAAGGATTTGCTGATTGATTGGCAAAAAGGAGAACGTTACTTTCAGCAAAAGTTAGTCGATTATGAAGCAGCATCGAATATTGGCGGGTGGCAGTGGGCAGCGTCGGTCGGAACGGATGCCGTTCCATACTTCCGCGTCTTTAATCCGACGACCCAATCGAAGAAATTTGATAAGGACGGAACGTTTGTTCGTCAATACGTACCGGAAATCAAAGAATTATCAAACAAGTACATTCATGAACCGACGGACCAACAGCGACAAGATCATGCGTACCCCATGCCGATCGTGGATCATGACATGGCACGAAAACGAGCGATTACCCGCTTTAAATAAAAAAGCATTCCGAGTGATGTCGGAATGCTTTTTAGCGGGTTGAATATCCGGTCAGTGTAACCGGGAATTTGCTTTTCGGGTCCGAAAAGCATGATACGCAAGATACGAGATGACCCCGAAGTAACACGTGATCAAGAAGGCGTGTAACAACGGGACATATGTCGCATGCCCGCCTAAGACGATCCAGGCGCCAGTAGCGACCTGGCAAGAAATGAAGAACGTCGCAAACAACATGCCAGTGCGGGTCGTCCGGTGTTTGAGACGAATCGCCATGTAATGGACGAACAACGTATAGAAGAACAGCAGTCCGGCTAAAATACGGTGAATCATCTGCACCCATGCTTCAAACGTCATCGAGGGTTGCGAACAGATGGGCCAGCCGACACAGGCGTATGTCGCTCCGACGTGGCGCACGAATGCGCCGGTATAGACGACGATCAACGTATAAATCAGGAGACCATAAAGCAGTTTACGCAAGAATGCTGGGACCGATTCCCTGAATTCTCGACCCGGACGCTCCATGATCAGTATCGTTAAGATAAGTAAGGAAGCAAAGGATATCAAAGAAATTCCGAAATGCAACGCCATGACGAGATCCGACTGTTGCCAGACGACTGCTCCTGCCCCTACGATGGATTGAATCAACATGAAAATAAAGGCGAGGAAAGCAAAAATCTTTATATCGAGACGCTCTTTGAATGCAACGAGTGTCCAAAGACATAATGCAATGATCAGTAATCCAACAACACCTGTCACGGCCCGATGACTATACTCGATCATTGTTTCTACACTCGGGTTGGTCGGAATCAGTTCGCCGTGACAAAGCGGCCAGTCCGTTCCGCATCCATTCCCTGAATCTGTTTTCGTGACTGTTCCGCCCATGAGTAAAACGATCATCATCGTGAATGTGACAAATGCTGAAAAAATCGAAAGTTTTCGATTCAAGACGCAGACACCACCTTTCTGGAAAAATACAAGATACTTGAAATACCTAGCAATAGTATCGCATAAAAAATATCGAAACGCTTGCAATCTTTTAGAACAACGCTATTCTAATATTAGGTAAATATGGTGAACTGTGAGGTAAATCACATAGATTTCACATTTTGTTCATTATGTCGAAAGTATTTTCATACGTCATGCCCGTGAATATGTGGTATCTTTTATAGAGAAAAGGGCGTTTCGTGGCGTGTCTGTGTTATTTCTGTGAAGAAAATACGTGAATCATACGTGCAGAAAGAACAGAGGCGGTTAGAAGGAGGAAACAACATGGCGAAAGTAAACGGGGAGACCCTTGATATCATGATCGAACAAACCGATCAGCCGACATTCAAGGACTACGTCACCCTAGCAAAGATGGGGATCGTCCGGGCGAATCTCATCACAGTCTTCGCAGGTTATGTCATAGCAGCATCTTATTTAACGGATGATGTTCTACTGTACCTGTGGCAGACGAAGTTGACCTTATTGTGGACACTTCTCGGAAGTGGACTGGTCATTGCCGGTAGTTGTTATCTCAACAACTACATTGATCGCGATATCGATTACAAGATGGAGCGGACGATGGGAAGACCGAGCGTGACCGGTAAGATGGATGGGCAACGTATATTGGCATTAGGACTGGGCATACTGGCTACCGGTACCGTTCTTTTGCTCATCGTTAACCATGTCGCGGCAGTCTTCGGACTGATTGGATCCTTTGTCTATGTCGTCATCTACACGATGTGGTTAAAACGGACCCATACGATCAATACGGTCGTAGGTGGTATTTCAGGAGCAGTGCCACCGATCATTGGATTTGCGGCAGTCACTCCGACACTTCACATCGATGCATGGATTTTATTTCTCATCATGTTTGTCTGGCAACCGCCTCATTTCCTTGCACTCGCCATGAGACGGACGGAAGAATACCGGGCTGCCGGCATTCCGATGTTACCTGTCGTCAATGGTTTTGCAATCACGAAACGGCAAATTGTATGGTGGATTGCAGTCTTGCTTCCATCATCACTCCTCTTGGCACATTACGGCATCATTTATGTGCTTGTCATGGCAGTGCTCGGTGGATACTGGCTCTATATGGGACTGCAAGGTCTCAAGATCAAAGAAGAACAAGCTGAGATTAAATGGGCTTCGAAGATGTTTTTCTTCTCGCTCTTTTACTTCACGGCTTGGATCGTGACGGTCGTACTCGTTTCTCTCTAAAACGATTTGACATATTCACGTACACCATTACGTAAGAAAAAATTGGGGAAAAGAAAGTGGGGATGGTTGTGAAAAAATCAGGAAAAATGCTCTTCCGGCTTCTTCCGATCGGTTTGATGGCATTATTGTTATCAGGTTGTGGAATTCCGGAATTGTCCGCACTACAACCTCGCGGGGAAGGTGCACAAATGCAACTTGAGATCATTAAGCTTAGCTTATGGGTCATGTTGTTTGTCCTTGCGATCGTAGCGGTCATCTATATTTACGTACTTATGAAATTCCGTCGTAAAGCTGGAGACAACACTGTTCCGAAACAGGTGGAAGGAAATCATACACTTGAAATCATCTGGACGGTCATTCCGATTCTTTTGTTAGTCGTGCTTGCTGTACCGACAATCAAAACGACGGTTGAATTAGCAGATGCAAAAGAAGCGAAAAAGAATGAAATCATCAACGTTACTGCAAACCTCTACTGGTGGGAGTTCGAATATCCAGACAAAGGTGTTTCGACTGGACAAGAGCTTGTCATTCCCGTTGGAAAACGTGTTGCTGTCAACTTGACATCAAAAGACGTCATCCACTCATTCTGGGTGCCTGCACTTTCAGGTAAAACAGATACAAACCCAGGTCTTGAAAACGAGATGTGGTTACAAGCACAAGAAGCCGGTACCTACTACGGGAAATGTGCGGAACTTTGTGGACCGTCACACGCATTGATGGACTTTAAAGTCATCGCGCTTGAGCAGGATGACTACGACGCATGGCTCAAAGACATGAAGTCGGCAAAAGAAGCAGAAACAAAACAACTTGATGCGAAAAACGAAAAAAACTGGACGACAGGCGAGCAAGTGTACGCACAAAATTGTCTCAGCTGTCACGGTGGCGGGAAAGTCGCGCCAAGCTTAACAAACTTTGGTGATCGTCAACGTATCGCAGGATACCTCGACCACGACAAAGAAAATCTCGAAAAATGGATTCGCGATCCACAAAAAGAAAAACAAGGGACAAAAATGCCTGGTTTCTCTGAAGAACAGATTAGCGATGAAGACTTAAGCGAACTTGCAGACTATCTATTGGACAAGAAGCTCCAATAATATTTAAGGGGGAATCATAGTGGGGACACATACTATGGGTATGCCGAAGAAAAAAAGCGGCATCATGGACTGGCTAACGACAGTCGACCATAAAAAAATTGGGATTCTCTACATCATGTCCGGATTGTTTTTCCTTCTGGTTGGTGGCGTAGAAGCCTTAATGATTCGTTTTCAGCTGATTAAACCGATGAACGATTTCGTCAGCGGTGAGTTATTTAACCAGTTGATCACGATGCACGGTACGACGATGATCTTCCTGGCAGCGATGCCGATGTTGATCGGATACATGAACGCAGCTGTACCATTACAAATCGGGGCGCGCGACGTCGCCTTCCCGTTCTTGAATGCACTTGGTTTTTGGTTGTTCTTCTTCGGGGGAGTATTACTGAACCTATCTTGGTTCTTCGGCGCAGCACCAAACGCAGGATGGACTGCGTATGCGCCACTTTCAACGGTTCCAGAATCACTTGGTGTTGACTTCTACGCACTTGGGTTACAGATTTCTGGTTTCGGTACACTCATGGGGGGGATCAACTTCCTCGTCACGATTTTAAACATGCGTGCACCAGGTATGAAACTGATGCGGATGCCGTTGTTCACTTGGACAGCATTCGTTGCTTCTGCCTTGATCGTTTTCGCATTCCCACCACTTACGGTCGGTCTGTTCTTGCTGACGTTTGAACGTTTGTTCGGAGCACATTTCTTCGATCCGGCAGCGGGTGGTAATATCGTCATCTGGGAACACCTTTTCTGGATTTTCGGTCACCCGGAAGTATATATCTTGATCTTACCGGCATTTGGTATCTTCTCAGAAATCATTCCTACCTTTGCCCGTAAACGTCTCTTCGGTTACACGACGATGGTCTTTGCGACAATGTTGATCGGGTTCTTAGGATTCATGGTTTGGGTTCACCATATGTTTACTGTTGGACTTGGTCCTGTTGCAAACGCGATCTTCGCAGTTGCGACAATGGCAATCGCTGTTCCGACCGGGGTTAAGATCTTTAACTGGCTCTTTACGCTGTGGGGCGGGAAATTGACGTTCCCTGTTGCGATGCTGTATTCGGTTGCCTTCATTCCATCGTTCCTCGTGGGTGGTATGACAGGGGTCATGCTTTCAGTTGCTCCTGCCGATTATCAGTACCACGACAGTTACTTCGTCGTTGCCCACTTCCACTATGTTATCGTTGGTGGGGTTGTCTTCGGTCTCTTCGCCGGTCTCTACTACTGGTTCCCACTCATGTTCGGGAAACAGCTGAACGAGTTCTGGGGTAAGATTCAATTCTGGTTGTTCTTCATCGGCTTCCACTTGACGTTCTTCCCGCAACACATTCTTGGTCTGACTGGGATGCCACGTCGTGTCTTCACGTACTTGCCAAACCAAGGCTGGGAAACGATGAACTTGCTGTCATCAATCGGGGCAGGATTCATGGGTGTCTCGACAATCGTATTAGTCGTTTCGATTGTAGCAGCACTGATGTCAAAAGAATATGTCAAACGCGACGTATGGGGAGATGGACGGACACTTGAGTGGACGCTTCCGGTACCGACGCCAGAATATAACTTTGCTCAAACACCACTCGTTAAAGGGTTAGATACGTACTGGCTCGAAAAAATGGCGGGAAACAAAACCGTTTCTGTTTCGGAAGAAGTCGGTGATATTCATATGCCGAACAACACGATTCTGCCGTTCGTCATGTCTGTTGGTCTGTTCCTTGCAGGTCTTGGATTCATTCTTCGCCTGGACTACGGAACAGTTGGTCTCGTCGTTGCCTTGATCGGTCTCGCTACGACACTCGTTGCGATGTTCCTCCGGTCATGGATTGATGATGAAGGATACTACATCCCGAAATCAGTCATCGAAGAAGATCTACGCCTTGAAGCTGAAAAGGAGGCGAAGTAAGATGGGACATCATTCAGTTCCAAATAACCCGATTACGGGTATTCCGGATCATGTTGAAAAAGCAACACTTGAGGGTAAGAATAAATATGTAGCCTTCTGGTTCTTCCTTGGAGGAGAAACGACATTGTTCGCTTCTCTCTTCGGAACGTACATCGGGTTGCATAACTCGGGTGCCAAAGAAGGATTACGCAGTTATGATATTTTTGAAATGGGTCTTGTCTTCATCATGACAATGCTCCTCCTCACAAGTTCACTGACAAGTGTCCTTGCGATGATGGCGATGAAACGTAATGATGTGAAAAAGATGAAGATGTGGTTGATCATCACACTTGCTCTTGGCTTAGCGTTCTTAGCAGGTGAGATTTATGAGTTTAATCATTACTACCACATCGGTCATACATTTACGTCGAGTGCATTTGGATCGGCCTTCTACACGTTGGTCGGTTTCCACGGAGCGCACGTTCTGTTTGGTCTCCTTTGGATCACGACGTTGCTCGTCCGTAACTGGAACCGCGGCATCACAGTTGTCAATGCACCGAAATTTTATGTTTCAAGTCTTTACTGGCACTTCATTGACGTCGTCTGGGTCTTTATCTTCTCAGTCGTCTACCTCATGGGGATGGTGAAATAAGATGGAAAAACACGAACCGCAACTGACACGTAATCAGATCGAACTCGAGATGAAAGCAGATCGCAGCCGCGAGATGCAACTTCAATTGACAAGTTTTGCTTTGATGATTTTCCTCACACTGATCGCCTTTGGTGCGGTCATGGCAGAGCTCATGCCTCACTGGGCAGCCGGTGGATTCCTGATCATCATGGCAATCGTACAAGTGTACCTCCAACTTTATATGTTCATGCACATGAACAATAAAGGGAACACATGGATTAAAGTCATGATGGCACTTGGGATCTTCGTCGCCTTGACGATTGTCGCGACACTCCGTCTTTTAATCTGGTAATAAATTGTGACCATTCTGCTAACGTTTAGCAGGATGGTCTTTTATTTTAGAATCGTTTTATGAGAAACCTTTACAATGAAATAGGGGAACGGTAATCTTAATCTGTAGGAAAAAGGAACGGGGTGAGAAACATGTTAGGCAAC
Source organism: Exiguobacterium sp. s128 (assembly GCF_018618815.1). NCBI lineage: Bacteria > Bacillati > Bacillota > Bacilli > Caryophanales > Exiguobacterium > Exiguobacterium sp. s128. The sequence continues at coordinate 16,865 of NZ_JACSMT010000010.1, forward strand.
TTAAGGGGATCTTTATCACAATTTGACTGGACGGTTTTATGGAGTCCGTATTATGCGTTACTTTTGATTGGAATATATGTGTTTTATGCGGTCGTGACCGAAAAAATCCGCCGGCCGGATGAAGCGGAAACGACACTCGGGCAAAAATTTTCAATGCTTGCTGCCTTGTTTGTTTACTATATCGGTTTTGGGAGTCCGCTTGATGTAATGGCGCACATCACTTTTTCGGCCCATATGCTACAGATGGTATTCGTCTACATGGTGGCACCGCCATTATTGATGCTTGCCATTCCAGGATGGGTCTTCAAACGGTTATTTGCGTTACCTTATATCGGTCGCACACTACGCTTCTTCATTTTGCCGTTGATTGCACTGATTTTATTTAATTCCTTGTTTACGTTTTACCATATGCCGTTCATCTTTGATTATGTGTTGACGAACTATACCGTTCACCGGGTTTTCCATGGAACGTTGATTTTCCTCAGCATGACGATGTGGTATCCGATTATCGCACCGGTCAACGAAGAAGACAGCTTATCGGATTTAAAGAAGATGGTGTATATCGTCGCGAACGGTGTGTTATTGACACCGGCATGTGCGTTCATGATCTTTAGCCAAAGTTTCCAGTATGACGCCTACCAAGATCCGGCAACTTTTGCGAAAGTCCTTGCCTACTGTATGCCGAATAATGATGTGAGTGGTCTGAACATGGAACGCTTGTTTGGAACGACCAACGACCTGCTAGAAGATCAACGATTTGGTGGTGTCTTGATGAAACTTGGACAAGAGTTGGTGTATGGTCTGTTCTTCGGACTCACATTCTTTACATGGGTGAGACGTTCTAAAAGTACTGCTGTCGATGAAGGCATGTCCTTCTCGCCAAAAGCGGATTAAATTGGAGGAAGTTGAAACATGAGTTATTTGCCGTTGATTTGTGTCACATTAATTGTCATCAGTGCGATTTTTGTAGCGATTGGGTGGTTCTTGATTGCCCAGACACGTCGGAACATGAAAGCACACCAATTCGTGATGACGATTGCTGCTGCACTAGCTTTGTTATTTTTCATCATGTATGCGTTACGGACGATCCTTCTAGGCAATACAGCCTTTGGTGGACCGGACACGATTAAACCGTATTACACAGGATTTTTAATTTTCCATATCCTCCTCGCGACATCGGGTGGAGTACTTGGATTAATGGCTCTCTTTTTTGCATATAAGAAAAACTTTACGAAACACCGTAAGATTGGTCCAAAAGCGTCCGTGATTTGGTTTTTGACGGCGATTACGGGTGTGATCGTCTATTGTCTGCTGTATGTCGTATATGAACCAGGGGAGACGACGAACGTGTTCCGGGCGATTTGGAATCATTAAGGGGGTAACGACTTGAAAAAAAACAGTTATTTAACTGTGGCAGCAGTCGTCTTGATTTTGATTGCTGCGGCGGGCGGGTATTATTATTTTTTCATGAAAGAGAAGCTACCTGTCATTGCTGAACCGACTCCATTTGAACTGACGAATGCCGTCGATGGAAAACAATTTAATTCCGAAGATGGAAAAGTAAAGGTCTTGACGTTTTTTTATTCCAACTGTCCGGATATTTGTCCGCTGACACTGAATGACTACCGAAAATTAGAAAAACAGTTACGAGCAGAAGAACTGTATGGAACGGATGTCGAACTCGTTGCTGTGACAGTGGATCCCAAAGTGGATACACCAAAAGTCTTGAAGAAGTATGCGTCTAATTTTGAGGCGAACGAAGAAGGATGGAAAGTCTTGACAGGAGATGATGTCGTCATCGATCGTCTGACACGTCAATTGAACTTCTACTATTCAAAAGCAGAGAGTGGTTTAGTGACGCACGGAACACAAATGTTCATTCTCGATCGGGACAATAAAGTACGTGCCATTTCATCCATGGCAAAGACTCCAGATGAACCGGTCGACTTAGAGGAAGTTATGACATCGGTCAAACAACTTGCGAAGGAGTGAATACCTTGAGCGAACGTTATGGAGTACAAGGCGAAGTGACTGTTTCGGTCCAAGCGATTGAAGAGTTATTACTATGTACCGTCATTGATTTCGGGGCAACCGTCATTCGGATTAAACGTTTATCTGGAGATGCGATTGCTTTTAGTATGAAAGTCCATGTCGAGGAGAAACAACTCGCTGCATTGTACCAACACTTGCGTGAACAGGTAAACCTGCAGTTAGGTGAAGAGGTATTGGATTATTTACAGTTGATTGCAAAATGATAGAAGTGATGACGTTTCCGGAACATCGGGAACGTCTTTTTTTGTAAAAGGATTAAAAAAAGAACCAAAGTCACATGACGTGAACTTTGGTTCGTTAACCTTATTTTTCGAGTGTTTCAAGTAATGCAGTGAGACGGCGCTCGCAGTCTTTGACGATTTCAGGCGGGAATTCCTCATCGTACTCGACGCCATGCGGGTAATAATGTTTTCCAAGCAATGGTGTCAGCATCCGAACGACAGCTTGACGGTCTTCGAGTTCACCTTGAATGGCATAGACTGGAACACGGAGATAGAATACTTCTCCTGTTGATTGTTTTTCGTACTTCATATCGTACATCGCACGTTCATAATCCCATTGTCCTTCACGAACAAAACGATGATGATCCATGATTGTTTCAAGTAACCCGAATTTAATTTCCTTGCCTTCGATTCCGAACTGTTCAAACTTCATGTGTGAATCCCCCTATACCCCAGTTTGCTAGTGTACACTAGTCTTTCCAAGCTATCATACCATAATGAATCCATCGATAAAGAAAAAAATGTGAAGTCGATTTGAAGAATTCATGAACTTCCGTATTTTCGTTCGACATACTCCAAAATCGTATCTGGCGCATGGATCCCGAGATGGTTCAGACCTTCGCCACCAAACAAGACATTGAATTCTAACACATAGATCTGACCATCCCGGAAAATCAGATCAAATCCGGCATGATCGATATCCAGTTGTTGAGCGAGCGTGAGGACAAAATCAAGCGCCTCTTGCGGAACGTTCTCAAAGTCAAGCGTTCCCCCTTGGGCGACATTGTTTAAAAATTGTCCGCCTCCGATCCGCCAGTACGCAGCAAGAATCGTATCACCTACGACGACGACACGCAGGTCTTTTTCGTTTGGGATATACTCTTGCACATAAAATGTTTCGTGTTGTGCGACATATTTTTCCCAGTCTTGTTCATTTTTAATGAGATGGACACCTTGTCCCATGGAACTCCGAACGGTTTTAGCGACGAACGGGAACGCGAACTCATCAAGGACACGGGTGATCGTAAACTCATTTTTCCCGTAAATCTCCGTCCGTGGGATATGTTCCGGAATGACCGTCTTGAAAATCCGTGTCATTTCAATCTTATCGTGACCGAGATGGAATGTGGCAGCGGAAGGAAAAATCGGTTTTTTCATTCCATAAATGATCGAGTTCACTTGCCAATATTCGGGAAACAAAATCACATCGGCTTGTGCGATTTTAGCGAGTGAATCAAAGTGATAATCTGACTTCGCATGTTCAGTCCGAATCCCAATCGTCCGAAACATGTTAAACGATAAAAATTGCATACAATTCATTCCTTCCTTCTGAACAAATTATACACAATTCAGCGTCCTAGGAGCGAGACAAATGTTATGATATGATGGTTAAGTTAAGGAGGAGATTCGTTGTGATTTATTCAGATAAAACAATCGACCTCATCAACGCAGCGGAAGACCTTGCACACTCTCTCTCGCAAAGCGAAACAGGTCAAGCATATAGATTAGCAAAACAGGCACGAGCCACCTCAAGACAGGCACAGGACGTCATCCGTGACTTCAACCGGATCAAGGAAGAATACGAATTGGTCCAACGGTTCGGTCGGTATTATCCGGACTACCAAACGATTACGAAAAAGGTACACGAAATCAAGCGGGCGCTTGATCTGCAAGAAGAAGTCGCCCAGTTCAAGAAAGCCGAAAAACAACTCGAAACGCTACTCGGACAAGTCAGTTTGGTCCTTGCCGGACAAGTATCACCTCAAATCAAGGTACCGACAGGCAATCCGTTTTTCGACCAAGGATGTGCCGGAGGATGTTCGACTGGCGGAAGTTGCAGCTGTAGCGGGTAAGAGCTGAAAAAGGGAGGAACGGTGTGTGATCAAGGATCGGATTGGACTCATCGTCTATGTCAATGCGTTGAAGGCATCGCGCCAGTTACGTCGGTTCGGAAATGTCTACTTCACGTCCAAACGTGAACGATACGTCTTTTTATATGTTGATTTGGAACAACATGAACAAGCAATCGAACGGATTACGGAATTACCGTTTGTTGAGACGGTACTCCGTTCAGAACGACCGTTCATCATCGAGACCTATGCCAACAAAAAAGGCAAGATGCACGAAGAAGTCTAACTGGTAGAGCGATGAGGACATCCTCGTCGCTCTTTTTTGAAAGGAAGGAATAACATGCGCGTCATATCAGGGGAACGAAAAGGAATGCGGATCAAAGCCGTACCAGGTGACCAGACACGACCGACGACGGACAAGGTCAAGGAATCACTTTTTAATGTCATCGGACCATACTTTAATGGGGGGAAAGCACTTGATTTATTCGCTGGAAGTGGCGGGTTAGGAATCGAGGCCTTATCGCGAGGATGTGACGAGGCCGTTTTTGTCGATCAATCCTTCAAGGCCGTCCAGACGATTAAAGAAAATCTAGAAACGACCCGGCTAACGGATCGGAGCCGGGTTTTAAGAAAAGATGTGACGGTCGCACTGGCGGAACTTGCAACAGAAGAACCCTTTAAGCTGATTTTTCTTGATCCGCCGTATGCGAAGGAGCAATTAGCTGACCAGGTCGCTTACATAGAACGGCACGATATGCTGACAGATAACGGCGTCATCATCTGCGAACACGGTTCTGAGACGGAACTACCGGATCGAATAGGACGTCTGACCGTCATTAAACGACTTCGCTATTCAAACGTCATCTCGATTACATTATATGAATTTACAGAACTGGAGGAACATGTATGAAGCGGATCGCCATCTGTCCGGGGAGTTTTGACCCGATTACGAACGGACATCTTGACATCATCGAACGGGCTGCCCCTATTTTTGACGAAATCATTGTTGCGGTGCTCAATAATTCTTCGAAGCAACCTTTATTTTCCGTACGGGAACGGATGGAATTGATCTCTGAAGTGACGGAACACTTGCCACATATCAAAGTGGATTCGTTTGATGGATTGCTTGTCGATTACGCAGCTGAAGTCGGGGCAAACGTGATTGTTCGTGGCTTACGTGCTGTATCGGACTTTGAATATGAGATGCAAGTCGCTTCGATCAACAAAAAAATGAATGATCAAATTGAGACGTTGTTCATGATGACAAATAATCAATACTCCTTTTTAAGTTCGTCGATTGTCAAAGAAGCGGCAAAATACGGAGCATCGGTTGCTGGTCTGGTTCCTCCCATCGTCGAGGAAGCATTACGTCACAAGTACAGCAAAGGGGAATTGAAATGAAAGCATGGAAACCGGCCTTAGCCGCGGTGCTTGCCGCGATGATCGCTTTTTTTGTCCCGCTTCCGTATTTCATCTCTTACCCCGGGGATGCGACATCGACGGAGCAACTGATTGATGTCGAAGGGGCGACGAAAGAACCGGGTGACTTGATGATACTGACGATTGCTCAGCGACGAGCGACTCCTTATTTTCTCGTAGAAAGCTTATTTTTACCGTTTGCAGATCGATCAAGTGTCAGTGATTATCTGTATGATGGCGAGTCGGATGCTCAGTATGAGAAGCGTCAGAAACTTTATATGGAAGAAGCCCAACATAACGCGACGATCGAAGGGTATGAATTAGCCGGCAAGCAGGCTACCGTCGATTTTAAGGGCATCTATGTGTCGGGTGTCATAGCGGACGGTCCGGCAGACGGGAAACTGAAGGCAGGCGATCAAATTACGGCTGTGGATGGTCAAACGATCAAATCATTGAGTGCTTTCATGAAAACGATTGGTACAAAAAAAGCAGGTGAACAAGTAGAAGTGACCTTCCTGCGAAACAAAAAAGAACAGCAGACGGATATTGCCGTCAATCGTTTGACGAAGGAATCAGAACGGGTTGGCCTTGGTATTTATGAACCGCTCCCGATGTCTTCCGTTAAGACGAAGCCGGAAGTGGATTTTAATGTCGAGGATGTTGGTGGACCGTCGGCTGGGATGATGTTTACGCTCGAGATCTATGATCAATTGACCGAAGGAGACTTAGCGAAAGGATACAAGATCGCGGGAACCGGAACGATTGAAGAGGACGGGAAAGTTGGACCGATTGGTGGTGCTTGGCAAAAGGTCGTCGCAGCGGATGAAGCGGACGCCGAAATCATGTTCGTCCCAGCAGGTGATAACTATAAAGAAGCCAAACCTTCTATCAAAAAAATCGAGACGAAGATGAAACTCGTCCCGATCAAAACAGTAGAAGAAGCATTGGATTATCTGGAAGCCTTACCGGAAAAGTAAGCGAAGCGACGATGTTCTGCTAATTGTTGATAACGAGCCAAGGGCACAGCATATGCTGCTGTGACTTGGCTTTCTTTGATGAGCCAAGGATGTTTTTCGAACGTCGAGATGATTGGAACCCGTTGTTTGATTTGACGTAAAGCGGTTCGACCGATCTCGTTGAACGCTAGCGGGCGAACGTAATCGATCTGATCAAACGGTAACCCATCGATTTCCCGTTTCATGGTGGAAGTCAAAAGATAAATCAGTGCCCGCTGCAAACTCGTCCGTGTATAGCGCCGTGTCTTGACGAAAGACATGAAGCCTTCGAAAGAATCGTGCCGGCGAGCACCATCAATCAACCGGGGAGCTAATGAAGCATCCATCCCATTAAATTGCGTCAAATCAGCGAGACTCGTTGTCAGGAGACGATGGCGGATGAATGGATAGTAAGTGTCGAATGAAGCAAAGACTGCGTCCTGGAGCGTCTCAGCGGTCGCTTCTGGTAATCCGATCAAGGATTGATGTTGCGTATAATACGCCCGAATGGCGGTCGCGCTCATGACGTCACCAACGGAAAGATCATGGTAACCACTCCCGATACGTTTCGTCGTATGCAACGCGATGCTTGAGGCAGCACGGGCGTAATAATAACCTAGTGTATTATTCGGTGTCGTCAGATCCAGTGTCGTCGTCATTGCCTGAAAAGCCTGACTTGCTGCTGTCGCAGACGATAACCCTTGCGCGAGCCCCTGCTGAAGTAATTCCTGGTAACGTGGATTCGCTTCGTGATTTTCAGAAGCCGCGGTAATAAATGGTGTCACTTCACCACATTCACTCCCGAATGATAAGGTGTGTGCCCCGATCGTTTCCGCAATCGTGACCCCGCCAAGTGCGAATCGATCGGCGCGCTGGACGGCGAAGTAAAACGGAAGTTCCAAAACAAGGTCGATTTCACCACTTGCGACCGCTGCTTGTGCCCGGGACCACTTGTCCGTAAAGGCGGGTTCGCCACGCTGCGTGAACGTTCCGCTCATGATGGCGACGATCAAATCGGCACCGGTTTCGTGGCGCGCGATTTTCGCTTGATACAGGTGTCCATTGTGAAACGGATTGTACTCAGAAATAATTGCAGTCATTCTCATGAAACTTTCTCCTTTGCAAACGGAATTAAGTGCGGTAATATGAATGAAGACGTCCGAAAGTGTTCGTTCTCTAGCGATTTCAGTGTAAAGAAAAAACATTGACAAAACAAGATGTCCTCTCTATAATTCATATTGTTGCAATTGAGGTGATTCGGATGAAATGGTCCCTGATGCAATTGTATAAATTGCGTAATCTGGGTCAACTTCAGGTTAACGAGACGGTTGAGCTTCCTGAGCTCATCGCCCTCCATCCGGATATCCGGGCGGTGCAACCTGTGCACATTCGTGCAAATGCATCGTTTACATCGAATCAATTAATATTCAATCTCCGGATTACAGGTGAAATGACGCTTCCGGATGCCCGGACGCTAAATGACGTCGTGTACCCGTTCGAGATTGAATCCATCGAGTCGTTCCTGCTTGAAGCGGGTGTTGTTCCGAGTGATTCGGATGACATCAACTTACCGATCGGGAATACGGTTGATCTTCGACCACTCGTGCAAGAATTGATTTTACTTCATGTGCCAGTGCAAGTGCATGGGGATGATGAAGAAAATCAGTTGGTTCAAGGGGAAGGCTGGACGGTTCTTTCAGAAGAAACGCCAGAAGAAGCTGAACCAAAAATCGATCCGCGACTTGCGGGTCTCGCTCAGTTCTTTAAAAAAGATCAGGATTCCTAATCTTTTTGTGAAGGCGAGTGTATTTTTTCAAGGAGGTGGACAACGATGGCAGTACCATTCCGCAGAACGTCGAAAACACGCAAACGTCTTCGCCGTACTCATTTCAAACTCCGTGTACCAGGTATGGTCGAGTGCCCAAACTGTGGTGAAATGAAACTTTCACACCGCGTTTGTAAAGCATGTGGCTCGTACAAAGGTAAAGAAATCATCAGCAAGTAAGCTGAATGATCGGTATAAAAGCGACCCTAGAATCGAGCAATCGGTTTGACAGGTCGCTTTTTTTGATGAGAAAAGGAGAGTTGACGGATGAGTAAAGTGGGAATTATCGGTGCAGGATCGATTGGGTTGTTAATCGCGTCCTACCTAGCAGAACAACATAGCGTGACGCTCTATACACGGCAGACGGCGGGGCACGACATCAAGATCATCCGGGATGGTCAAGCAAGTTCGCCGGTCGAAGTTCGACCACTTGATCAATTCGAGTCACAAGACTTGGTGTTCGTTACAACAAAGTCGTATGATATAAAAAGTGTGATGCCCTATCTTTTGATTGGTACGATGCCGGTCATGTTTTTACAAAATGGAATGGGGCATCTGGAACAAGCAGAACAATTGCCAAGTGCCTTATTCGGTCTCGTCGAGCATGGTGCCATGAAAACTGGTTTGTACGAGGTGCGACATACGGGGATAGGTCGAATCCGTTATGGACGGACGAGTCTCCCGATGTTGCGTGAGGGGATGTTACATTTTGAACATGTGCCGAACATCGAGCACATCATGTTGACGAAATTGTTCATGAACGCCGTCATCAATCCGCTCACGGCCTACTACCGGATTACAAATGGCCAACTGTTGGAAGAACCTTACGCGACGAAAGCACGTGGTCTCTTCGAAGAGTTACGACAGGTCTTTCCGCGCCATGACATTTCCTATGAAGAAATCGAACAGGTGATGCAACGCACACATCTGAATCGTTCATCGATGCTTCAGGATCTGGACCGCGGGCGCAGAACCGAGATTGAGCCGATTGTCGGGTATGTCCTAGCACGTGCAACCGAACCGACACCCTTACTGACTTTTTATTTTGAACAGATTAAATCTCAGGAAAAAAGAGGGGATTCGATGTGACATGGTTTATCATATTTCCAATTTTTAGTTTGGTTAGTTTGTATATTATTTTTTTGATTTTGTTTCGTCAACACGGAAAAGCGGTCCGCCTCGCACTCGATTTGGGCACATTCATCGTCCTTTATGGCATTCATGTCGCCTTGATCGCGCTGACGGGTCAAAATTACTTAGGCTGGTTATTGATTGCCGTCCTCCTCATCTTTGCGCTTAATGCCTTATGGCAACGAATCAAAAAAGTGGATGTGGATTATTTACAGATGATTCGACATAGTTGGCGGATCACGATTTTAATTGCTCTTCCCGTCCAACTGCTACTGTTTGGAATCGGGATTCGTCAACTGTTCATTCATTGATCTTGTTAGAAAGAAGGGATTTTGTTTGAAGGTACAACCATTTCACGCTTTGTATGCTGAAGATTCATTGATGCATCAGGCATCTCAACAAGAATTTTCAAAATACGTTGATCATATTGGAACAGAAGGCATGCATACACGGAGTCAACAGATACAAGACAGACAGTATCCGCATCTCAGTCTACTCGTCGATGAACTGATCCGACAAAATCCTCAACTAAACGATGAATTGAAGGAACGACTCGAACAATTGCGGACAGGAGAAGCACAAGTCGTCATCACCGGACAGCAAACGGGTATTTTTGGTGGGCCTTTGTATGCCGTCTATAAATTATTGACCTGTCTGAAGGTTGCACGCGAAACGGAAGAGTTGCTCGATCGTCCGGTTCTTCCGATTTTTTGGCTTGCAACCGAAGATCATGACTTTGATGAGATCAATCATCTGATCGTTCCGACGCACGACTATCAGACACGGAAGTTGACTGTCGCGGCACCAGACTCCATCGCACGTTCCGTCAGTCGGCTGACGTTTGATCAAGCGGCCGTCAAGGAAATCGTTCGTCAGGCATTATGTACAGAACAAGAGACACAACATACAAAAGACTTATTGGCTTTATCCGATCGGTTGATCGAGACCAGCACGACGTACGGTGGTTTTTTTGCAGCTTTCCTGGGAGAACTGGTGAATCATGACATCATCTTCTTTGATGCAGATGCTGAAGCAGTCCGGCAACTCGAGATTCCGTTTTTCGAACGATTGATTCAGGACAATGCGGATATCCGGCAAGCTTTGTCGGAAGGAATCCAACAAACGGCTGATTTACCGGACACCTTCTTAAACGAAGAAGCGGCCCATCTGTTTGTCGAAGACATCGGACGTGATTTGTTATATCCAGGGCAAGATTTTGTGACGAAACAAGGGAAAACGTATACGGAACTTGAACTATTGGCATTACTCTATGCGAGTCCGGAACGATTTTCGAACAGTGTCGTGACACGCCCGCTGATGCAGGACTACTTATTCCCGACCTTGGCTTACATCGGTGGACCGGGAGAAATTGCCTACTGGACAAGACTTCGTCCGCTCTTCCATCATTTTGATTGGACGATGCCTCTCTTGATTCCGCGTATGGGGGCCGTCATGGTCCAGGCGCGTGACGAAAAGCGATTGCAACAGCATACGTTTACCTTGGAACAAGTATTGAGTGAAGGAATACCGATCGCACCTTTTGATGCGGCAAAAATTAAACAACAGTTACATGCGTCTACACTACTGGGTGAAGTTTTGATGGAGGAAGTCGCGCAGGTCGAAAAAAACGTCTTAAACACAACATCGATTTCGGCGAAGTTAAACAAACAGCTTCAGCTTACATTCGAGACGATCATCGATCAGGAACGACGTCTTCACGAACAGGCGAACCGTTCTGATCGGGCACTGCAGTATCAATTGTCACCAGGTGGTGTACCGCAAGAACGGATTCATTCGATTTTACCTTGGTTGAATCGGTATGGGTTGGACTTGCTCCAAACCCTTCGTGTTCACTATGAGCGAACAGAAGCGGAACAATTGAAAATTTTGATCTAAACCTGCTGATTTAGCAGGTTTTTTTGTTTTTTTAACGAAAGATACACAAAAGTTCAAAAAATCAAGGAAACTGTCTCATTTTCGTAACGTTTTTAAGAAAGAATATGATACATTGAAAAAGAGTAACGTCCAGTGTGGACAGTGAAAGGTGAGGCAGCATATGTTTGAGCATGAAACAGTATTAAAATGGGAGTCCATTAAAGGGCTAAATATCGAACCTGACGGGATTTATGTCGATTGTACGTTAGGTGGAGCAGGACACAGTGAAGAGATCGTCAAACAATTGACGACAGGACATCTGTACGCGTTTGACCAAGATGATGTCGCACTGGAACATGCAGCAGAACGTCTCGCGGCGTATGAAGGTCGCTTTACATTAATAAAAAGTAATTTTGTACATTTACAAGAAGAATTAGAGGCACGTGGTGTAACGAAAGTCGATGGGATCTTGTTTGATCTAGGTGTGTCTTCTCCTCAGTTGGATGAAGGCGAACGTGGATTCAGCTACAATTTTGATGCGCGTCTTGACATGCGGATGGACCAAACGTCTTCACTTTCTGCGTACGAAGTCGTTAATGAGTGGCCGTATAATGATCTTGTCCGGATTTTGTTTACATATGGAGAAGAAAAATTCTCCAAACAGATTGCCCGCAAGATTGAAAAAGCACGTGAAGTAGGGCCAATCGAAACGACGTTTGAACTCGTCGAGTTGATCAAGGATGCGATTCCAGCCCCCGCTAGACGCAAAGGCGGACATCCTGCAAAACGAACGTTCCAAGCCATCCGGATTGCCGTGAACGATGAATTAAATGTGTTCGACCGGGCAGTCTATCAAGCAATTGATTTGTTAGCCGTTGGTGGTCGATTATGTGTCATCACGTTCCATTCACTTGAAGATCGTATGTGCAAACAGGCCTTCAAGGAAAAATCATCTTTACCTGAACTTCCACAAGGATTACCGATGATTCCAAAAGAATTCGAACCGGAATTACGTCTGGTGACAAGAAAACCGATCACAGCAGGAGATGACGAACTCGATGATAATCGACGGTCGCGTTCGGCTAAGTTGCGGATTGTTGAAAAAATGAAAGAAAGCTGAGAGGAGCATTCAAATGGCAGAACCACTTCGAAAACCGATTCAATCGGTAGAACCCGTTCGACAGCAACCGATCCAACAACCACGTAAGACGGAAGACATCGCACGTCGTGTCGCGGTCCGTCCGAAATACCGTTTGTATCCATTTGAAAAGTTTTTGTACAGTGCGATGATTGGTGGAGTCGTCCTATTTGGCAGCATGACGATTGGCGCACATAACGATGCGTATAATGTAAGCCTCGATCTTGCGAAGGAAAACCGGGTGACGCAAGAAATGAAAAAAGAAAATGAACGGCTTCAACTTGAAGTGACAAACTTAAGCTCTCCAGAACGAATTTACAAGATTGCGAAAGAACAAGGTCTTGACATGCGAAAAGGGAACATCAAGGTGATTCCTAAATGAATCCACTATCTAAATCCCGACGGAGAGTACGCTTTATCTTATGGATATTTGCTGCTCTCTTTTTGGTGTTCATTAGCCGTTTTTTATATCTATCGACGACGAAACAATTTCATGGTGAAGATATGATCGTCTACGCCGAAAAAAAACGGTGGGAAGCCCAGTCGACGTTATCAGCAGAGCGCGGAGAAATCTTTGATCGGTTAGGTTCGCCGATTGCGATCAATATTCCGTCCTATCATCTGGTCGCCGTCTATCGTCTCGGTGGGGAAAAAGATCCGGACGAGACGGTCGTTGATTTTAAAAAAACAGCGACAGGTCTTGCACCGATTCTTGGTATGCCGGTCAAGGAACTGGAAACGTACTTAATCGAGAACAAGGACCGTTCTCAAATCGAGTTCGGAAAAAAAGGGAATGATCTGACACTCGATCAAAAAGAGAAAATCGATCAACTGAAGTTACCTGGCATTCGCTTGATCGAGGAACCAAAACGGTATTATCCGAATGGGATTTTCCTGTCTGATACGTTAGGATTCGTCCAAAAGATAACAGAAGATAACGGGCGGGTCGTTTTAAAAGGTCAGATGGGGATAGAGAAGCAATATGACGAGGCCTTACGCGAAACGTTTGGATCGCGTGTGTTTGAAAAAGACCGAAGTGGCGGTGAGTTGGTTCAAGGAACTTCAAAGATTTCAAACGAACCGAAAGACGGATCAAACTTGTACTTGACGATTGATCATCGCATTCAGCAAGCACTTGAGAAACAAATGCAAAAAATGTACAACGAGTACAAACCGAAAAATGCGACCGGCATCGTCATGGATGCGAAGACCGGTGAGATTTTAGCAATGGCGGATCGTCCGTCCTTTAATCCTAATCTACGGGACATGACGGACTTTACGAACTTTGCCGTGTCCTCACGCTTCGAACCAGGATCGACGATGAAAATCTTTACGTTAGCAGCAGCAATCGATGCCGGTGTGTTCCGTCCGAATGAACCTTATAAGTCGGGGAACTACAATTACAAGGGGACGGTCATCAAGGACTATAACGATGTCGGTTGGGGAACGATTCCGATGATTGAAGGAGTCTATCATTCTTCAAACGTCATGTTCTCCATCTTGACTGCAGAAAAGCTTGGGATTGAGCGGTATAAAGAGTATTTCAAGAAGTTTCATTTTGATCAAAAGACGGGTATAGACATTTCGGGTGAAGTCAACAGTCAATCCGATTTATCCAAACCGTTAAATACGCTGATCACGTCGTGGGGGCAATCGACGGCAGTGACGCCGATGCAGATTCTCCAAGGAGCGACGGCCATTGCCGGAAACGGTGAAATGGTCAAACCACACATCATCCAAAAAGCGGATCATACCGATAAAGCGCCGTATAAAGCAAAAACGGAAGTGGTCGGAAAACCGATTTCAGCTGAAGCGGCAAAAGCGACACGAGAAGCATTAGATGGTGTCGTCAATAGTAAAATCGGGACAGGTCAGATGTATAAGTTAAAAGATTACCGTGTCATCGGAAAAACCGGGACGGCACAGATTTCAGAAAATGGGAAGTACATCCAAGGACAGTTCATTCATTCCTTCATCGGGATGGCACCAAAGGATGATCCAGAATTGATCATGTACATCGCTGTTGATCGACCATCTAAAAATGAATCCTCGGTGTCAGGTCCAAGTATCATGAGTCCGGTTTTCAAAAGTGTCATGAACACAGCACTTCAATATCGGAGCATCAAACCGGCGACTCAAAAAGAGTCCGTCGATGTCAAAGCAAAAATCATTCCGAGTTATATCGGAAAAAGTATGAATCAAGCAAAATCATTAGCAAAAGAACAAGGGGCGGTCCCAGTCCTTCTCGGTGACGGTGCTCAAGTCGTGTCGCAAATTCCGACACGTGGCCAAGAGTTCGTCAGTGGGGAACGTGTGCTACTCAAAACAGCTAATACGTTTAAGATACCCGATTTGACAGGCTGGTCACAACGTGATGTCAAAAAATTAGTCAGTTTGTATAATTTGAAGTTAGATGTGATTGGTAAAGGTTTTGTAACCAAACAATCGGCACGAACTGGTACACTAGTGAAAGAAAATGGAAAGCTGACGGTGGAACTCGCTGAACCAAAAGAGTAAGAAACGGCGGTCTCCTGATTTCTGCAGTGAAACGAGGACGGACCGGAGTCATTCGTTGACTTCTGTTCGTCCTCGTTTGCTGTAAACGAGTGGAGGAAACATTCATGGTGACAATTGCACAACTTGCACAGTGGTTAGGACTTAACGAAACAGATACACGACCGTTACGAAACTTCGCGACGGACTCAAGAAGTACGCTGACAGATGGACTGTACATTCCGATTCAAGGGGCACGCGTCGACGGACATAGGTTCATCGAGGGAGCGGTCCAACAGGGAGCAATCGCAACGTTATGGAAAAAAGGGATACCTGTTCCTCAGACGGACATCGTTGTCCTTGAAGTCGACGAACCGTTAGCAGCTTTACAGTTGATTGCGCAGCAGTATTTAAAACAGGTTGCGCCGAAAGTCATCGCGATTACCGGTTCAAACGGAAAAACGTCAACAAAAGATATGATTGAAAGTGTGTTGAAACGAACGTACCGGACACATAAGACAGCAGGGAACTTCAACTCGGACATCGGGATGCCGCTTACGATTTTGATGATGCCGCGCGATACAGAAGTCGCCGTCTTGGAGATGGGAATGAATGGATTCGGTGATATCGAATTATTGTCAAACCTTGCTGAACCGGACATCGCGCTCGTGACCAATATCGGAGAGTCGCATGCAGAACAGGTCGGGGGACGAACGGGCATCGCACAGGCGAAGTTAGAGATCCAATCGGGTTTAAAACCAGGAGGACATCTGTTCATCGATGGCGATGAACCGTTGTTGGCAGAAGCGACAGCAGAACGGATTGGATATCACCAGACGAATACGTTTGTCATTGAACAGGCAGAAGCGACGTTCATCGGAACGGCGTTTAAATTCGATGGCACGACGTTCGGCATACCGGTACTCGGAAAACACCAAGTACGCAATGCCGCCTACGCGATAGCGACGGCAAGAGCACTTGGGTTATCAGACGAAGTGATTCAAGCAGGGCTGAATGAGGTCGAGCTGACACCGATGCGGATGGAACGGTTGATGTATGGGCAAACGGCCATCATCAACGATGCCTACAACGCTAGTCCGACGTCAATGAACGCAGCAATCGAGACGATTGCTACATTGGATGGCTTTACGCATAAAGTCGTCGTCCTCGGAGATATGTATGAACTCGGACAGCAAGAACGTGTGTTACACGCATCTGTCGGGAAGAAGATTGCACTTCCTGTGTCACATGCTATTCTTGTAGGGGGGAAAGGACGTTATATCGCGGAAGGTATCGTTGATCCAACCGTTCAAGTCCAATATGCGGACACGGTCGAAGATGCGGCACGTTTACTCCATCCACTACTCGGAGATCAGACCGTCGTCTTGTTAAAAGCTTCACGCGGGCTTGCCCTTGAACAAATCTTCACATATCTAAATGAAACTTAATCCTTAAAAGTAGGTGTTTGTAATGATCGCATTATTCATCAGTTTAATCATTGCGTTTTTGGTCGTCGTACTCGTGATGCCAAAAGCGATTCCTTTTTTGCATAGTCTGAAATTCGGCCAAGAGATTCGTGAAGAAGGTCCGGATTGGCACCAAGTGAAGTCCGGTACACCAACGATGGGCGGAATCGTGATTTTACTTGCGATGATCGGAAGCCTGATCGTCTTGCTCTTGATGAGCGACTTGGACAGAAGTCATCTTTCCTTACTCTTTTTGACGCTTGCTTATGGAGCGATTGGATTTATCGATGATTATATCAAGGTCGTCAAAAAACGTAATCTAGGTTTGAATTCGAAACAAAAATTAGTCGGGCAAATCGTTGTTGGATTGTTGTTTGTCTGGTTGAGTGGCGGATTTACGAGTAACGCGACGTACTTATCGATCCCGTTTACTTCGTGGACACTTGATTTCGGACTGCTGTACCCGTTTGTAGCCTTATTCTGGCTTGTTGGGTTCTCGAATGCGGTGAATCTAACAGATGGACTGGATGGACTCGTCTCCTTTACGGCCATCCCAACGTTCTTATTCTTTGGTCTATATGGTTGGTTCATTGCAGATGAGCCAGGTGTCGCCCTGTTCGCCTTTTCAGCGGTCGGTGCTTTGATTGGTTTCTTAGTTTTTAATGTTTATCCTGCTAAAATCTTCATGGGGGATACCGGATCACTTGCATTAGGGGCGGCACTGGCCGGTCTATCGATCTTACTGAAACTAGAACTTTTGTTAGTATTGATTGGAATCGTCTTCGTCGTCGAAACATTGTCTGTCATTTTACAAGTCATCTCCTTTAAAACGACAGGGAAACGGATTTTTAAGATGAGTCCAATCCATCACCATTTTGAAATGGTTGGTTGGAGTGAATGGCGGATTGTTGGAACGTTTGCTTCCATCAGTTTTATCATGGCGTTCATCGCCTATCTGTTCGTATAACTGAAATTCGTAGTCAAGAAAGTGAGCGATTTAAAGATGAAGATTTCTGAACTGGACAAAAAAAAAGTATTGGTCCTTGGTACGGCGAAAAGCGGTATCGCAGCAGCGACGTACTTAGTCAAGACAGGAGCCGTCGTGACGGTGAATGATGGCGGAACACCTTCGGAAAACGATGTAAAGACGCTCGAAACATTAGACGTCGAGACGGTTTTTGGGAGTCATCCGTTGTCTTTACTAGAAGGAATTGAACTGATTGTGAAAAACCCGGGGATCCCTTATCAGATTCCGTTGCTCGAAGCAGCAATGGAACAAGGGATTCCGATTTGGACCGAAGTCGAATTGGCCTATCGTTCGACCGAAGCCGATTGGGTCGCGATTACCGGATCAAACGGGAAAACGACGACGACGACACTTGTCCATGAACTCTTGAAACGTGGATCTAAACGTGTTCACTTAGCAGGAAACATCGGATTTCCGGCAGTCGAAATCGCGCAACAGGCAACAGCAGGCGACCTGATCGTCATTGAGTTATCTAGTTTCCAATTGATGGGGATTGAGACGTTTAAACCAGTCAGCGCGGCATTTTTGAATCTTTCACCAGCTCATCTGGACTATCATGGAGACGTTGCTTCCTATGGAGAAGCCAAAGCCCGGATTTTTTCGAAGATGGACGCATCGGGACGTCTTGTCGTCAACGCCGACGATAAGGAAGTCATGCGTTTAAGTGAAACAGCAAAGGCGGAACGATTGACCTTTTCGCGTCAACAGAACGCTTATGCGCACGTTGAGGACGGGATGATCCTCATTGATCAGACAGCAATCCTTCCGGTCAGTGAACTGGCACTTGGAGGCGGACACAATCTAGAAAATGTCTTAGCAGCCTTAACGCTGATTGAACCGTTTGATATTTCTTTAGAAGCCGTTCAAGAGGTATTGCGGACATTTGGTGGAGTGGCTCACCGGACAGAATACATCGGCGAGTTTGTCGGACGAAAAGTCTATAATGATTCGAAGGCGACAAACAATGTGGCGACGGAAGCAGCCTTGTCTGGTTTTCAGTCACCCATCATTTGGTTGTGCGGAGGCTTGGAACGTGGCGCTGATCTGACTCCGTTAAGTAGTGCGATGACGCATGTGAAACACGTCATCGGATTAGGAGAAACGGGGCAACGGTTTGCCGACTTGGCACATGATCAAAACGTTGCTGCGACGGTCACACGGGAGATGGAAGAGGCCGTTTCGGTTGCGTTTGACGTATCGGAACCAGGTGACATCATCTTATTATCTCCAGCGTCAGCCAGTTGGGATCAATATAAAACGTATGAAGAACGTGGCGAACACTTTATCCGCTCCGTCCAAAAAACAGGAGGTGCGGCAAAATGAGGATTGTAGTTTCAGGTGGGGGTACGGGTGGACACATCTATCCAGCTTTAGCCATGATTCGGGAAATCGAACGCCGCACGACATGTGAAGTGTTGTATATCGGAACGGAAAATGGACTGGAAGCGGATATCGTCCGGCGAGCTGGGATTCCCTTTGAGGCGATTGAAATTTCAGGATTACGCCGATCGTTGTCTTTTGAGAACGTCAAAACGGGTGTTCGTTTTGTGAAAAGTGTCGTCCGTGTGCGAAAGCTTCTCCGTCAATTCAAACCGGATATCGTGGTCGGGACAGGTGGTTTCGTCTGTGGACCCGTGCTCTATACGGCAGCGAAGATGGGATATAAGACAGTTGTCCATGAACAAAACAGCCTACCGGGAATCACGAATAAGTTTTTAGCACGTTATGTCGATCGTGTTGCCTTGTCCTTCAAAGGTTCGGGTCATTACTTCGGCAAAAATGAAGCAAAAACGATGTTAATCGGAAATCCACGGGCTTCGGAAGTGGCCATACTTGAAATTGATCCCGTTGAGGAACGAAAAAAGTATGGTTTTGAAGAAGGACGTCCATTGATCGTCGTGTACGGCGGAAGCCGGGGGGCACCAGCCATCAATCAGGCTGTCGTCGAAATGATTCCGAAACTGACCGAAACGGACTGGTCGCTGTTATTCGTGACGGGTCAGGTCCATTACGAGCAGATTAAGAATCAACTCGGTGAATTACCTGAGCGAATCCAGTTACGACCGTTCATCTATGATTTACCATTGATCTTAAAAGCGAGTCAACTCGTCGTGTCACGATCCGGTGCCAGTACATTAGCGGAGCTGACGACACTGGGATTACCAAGTGTCTTGATTCCGAGCCCGTATGTGACGGAGAATCATCAAGAAGTGAATGCTTCCTCTCTTGTTGAGACAGGTGCGAGTCTATTGATTCGAGAAAACGAACTGACCGGAGACCGGTTGTTTGCCGCCTGCGCGAAGGCGATTGCCGAGCAAAAAGCGATGTCACAAGCATCCCTTGCGCTTGGTATGCCAGATGCAGCAAGTGATTTAGTTGATGAATTGTTACGGTTAATTGAGCAAAAAAATTAAACCCTTGCAGGAATAGACCGATAAGGTAATGAATTTAAAGATAACGGAGGGAGAGGCTTACGTGAAGGAACGACAACAAGCAAGACAGCCGAAGATGGATACGACTGTCCGCAGCCTAGAAGATAAAATTCCATATGTCCGTGAGCAACGTCGGAAGAAGGCGAACCGACGTTTAATCTATGTCCTCATCCTGATCGGTCTATTGATTGGTGTGGTCTTTTACCTTCAATCTAGTTTTTCGCGTGTCACGGCGTTTGACGTCACAGGCACCATTAACGTCAAGAAGGAAGACATCATCCAAGCGTCACGTATTAAGGTGAAGGAGACACATGCTTTCAATGTGTCGGAAGAAGCCGTGTTGGAGCGGATCGAAAACGTGCCGGGAATCCGAGAAGCGGCAATGACGAAAACATTTCTGCATCATTATGAAGTAGACGTCGTGGAAGAAAAAGAGATTGCGTACGCCAAGGATAAACCTGGTGCACGGATTGTCTTAGCGGATGGCACGATTCTTCCTGGAAAGTCAAAGGAAGAGTTATTTGATGCACCGATTCTAACAGGATTTACGGATCAGTCCTTGCAACGTCTGACGAAGGAACTCGTTAAGATCGAGCCGAAAGTCCGCAGTCGGATTTCGGAAATCGTCGCAAACGATCAGACGGATAAAGGAGGACTGAAGTTATTCATGACGGACGGGAATACCGTCTTATTGAGTACTTCGGCTTTTTCTAACTCGTTGAATGAATATGTCAAAGTGATCTCCGCTCTACCGAAAGGGAAAACGGGAACGATCACAATTGATGGTGGAATCTATTTCAAACCATATAAAGGAAAAAAATAGAAAAACACATCTTTGAATACATCGGTTTGACAAACGTTTGTTTTCATTAGTAAGAAAGTGGAGCTATCGTCATCAAATCGTAATCTATTAGATGGGTAAGTTAGGCAATAACTCCTTTTCGTGAGGTTTTTTATAGTGTAGACTTAAACGAGAAGAAGATTGTCTTGATTCCTGTAAATATAAACAGGGACAGTAGGATTAGTATTATGAAAGTGGAGGTGTCACTCCCATGGAAACGAAAGGTACGATTGCCGCGCTAGACATTGGGACATCAGAAGTCAAACTCATTGTCGGTGAACTTCTTGGTGGAACGCTGAATGTGTTGGCAGAAGGATCTGCACCATCCGCCGGCGTCAAGCGAGGTGTCATCGTCGACATCGATCAAACAGTCAATGCCATTAAACAAGCGGTTGCAGAGGTGGAACGTACACTTGGTGAACCGATTGGTGAAGTATATGTAGCAATTTCTGGTGAACATATCCAAGTGAAGGATTGTCAAGGTATGACATCGATCAAAGGCGAGGATAATGAAATCACGGATGACGATGTGAAGGATGTCCTTCATTCAGCAATGGTCATGCGAATTCCAAACGAGCTGAGTGTCGTTGACGTGTTACCTAAAACGTTTACTGTCGATCAGCAAACAGAGATTACGGATCCTCGCGGTATGATTGGTTATCGCTTAGAAGTGACAGGGAAACTGATCATCGGAGCGAAGACGATTCTACATAGCATCAAACGTTCGATTGAACGAGCTGGTCTAGAACTTGCGGGATATGTGCTGGAAAGTCTAGCCGTCTCACGAATTGCAGCTTCGATTGATGAGTTAGAACTTGGTGTCGGGATCGTCGATATCGGACATGAAACGACCACACTCTCAATTTATGAAAAAAATGATTTAGTGTACTCAACGACACTATCGTATGGCGGAGATCATCTGACACGCGATTTGACGTATAAAATGAATTGTAAATACCAAGATGCGAAACTCGCAAAAGAAGAGTACGGCGTCGCGCTAGAAGCACTGGGTGACCCTGAAGAAAAAGTCTCGTATGTGACGATTAATGGTGAACATCGTTTTGAACCGCAAACAGAGATCGGTTTTGTACTCGAAGCCCGTCTTGAAGAAATTTTTGAGATGATTCAGAAGCGAATGACGCAAGCCGGTTATTCACAAATGAATAGTGGCATCATTCTTTGCGGCGGAAGTTCATCGTTACCTGGGATTGATCAGCTTGGTAAACGCATCTTCAAACAAAGTGTCAACGTCTATCAGCCAGCAAGTTTAGGGATCCGTCATCCGAAGTATGCTGTAGCTGCTGGGATGTTGCGATATGTTCTCTCACGAAGTACGGTTTCGAAGTCCGGGTTTGACCGGGCAGATGAAAAGGGAACTAGTGCACAAGGGCGTGAACAACGTGAACAAGAAGAACTGTTGACGAAAGCATCACAAGCGCCCGTACGCGAAGATCGAACACCGCGGGAACAGCCTCCAAAAGAACGGAAGTCATTCAGTAGTTTCTTTGAGAAATTTTTCGGTTAAGTAAAAAATTATCAGTAAAAAAAATAGGGGGCCCCTTTTATGTTGCATTTTGATGAAATGATGGACCAAGTAGCTAAAATCAAAGTCATCGGAGTAGGTGGCGGTGGATCAAACGCTGTCAACCGAATGATTGAACATGGTGTCCAAGGCGTAGAATTCATCGCTGTCAATACGGATGCACAAGCGTTAAATATGTCTAAAGCTGATGTTAAGCTTCAATTGGGTGCAAAATTGACACGCGGTCTCGGTGCCGGAGCGAATCCGGAAATCGGGAAGAAAGCGGCAGAAGAAAGCCGTGAGCAGTTGACGGAAATTCTGTCTGGTGCCGATATGGTCTTTGTCACTGCTGGAATGGGTGGTGGTACCGGAACAGGTGCTGCACCGGTCATCGCGGAGATTTCTAAAGAAATCGGGGCACTTACTGTAGGTGTCGTTACAAAACCATTTATGTTTGAAGGACGTAAACGGATGCAGCACGCTGTATCTGGCGTACAGAACTTCAAGGAGAAAGTCGATACTTTAATCGTCATCCCGAATGATAAATTACTTGAAATCGTCGATCGCAACACACCGATGCTCGAAGCGTTTAAAGAAGCCGATAATGTGCTTCGTCAAGGGGTTCAAGGGATTACGGATTTAATCGCCGTTCCTGGTCTCATCAACTTGGACTTCGCTGATGTAAAGACGATCATGACGGAAAAAGGTTCAGCCTTGATGGGTGTTGGTGTCGCAACTGGTGAACACCGTGCGACAGAAGCCGCCAAAAAAGCAATTTCAAGTCCATTGCTTGAAACGTCAATCGAAGGTGCAAAAGGTGTTTTGATGAACATTACGGGAAGTGCGAACCTGAGCCTCTACGAGGTAACGGAAGCGGCCCAAATCGTTCAAAGTGCTGCTGATGAGGAAGTTAACTTGATCTTCGGCTCAGTCATCAATGACAACTTAGAAGATGAAATCATCGTCACAGTCATTGCAACTGAATTTGAAAACGAACCACTCGATTTCGAAATTCCTTCCGCACAAGAGATGATGAAAAACTTGCTCAAGAAAAAGCAAGCGAGTCCGTCACCAGTGGCAGAAGAACCAAAACCACAAGTCGAAGAGACACCTAGTAGCTCGAACCAAGAACCAGCGAGAGGGTCAGATGTCGAAGAGACGATGGATATTCCTTCTTTCCTTCGTCGGAATAATCGTTAATCCGGTATTCCAGAGACACAACTGCTAGACAAGAGGTGTCGCGTAAGCGACACCTCTTTTTTTAAAAAAGGATGGGATGAGATGTTTGGTCAATGGATAAAATGGGATACCCCAACAGGAACCGTTCGAGCAGCATTTACGACAAAGTTTTCAGCACCACATGGAAATGGAAATCTTGGACTCCATGTCAATGATGAGGCAGCGGGAGTCATCGAAAATCGTCAAGTCATCGTCCGACAAATGGAGTTGTCGCTTGAAAATTCAGTCTGGGCAGAACAGGTTCATGGCAATCATGTCGAGCAGGTGACGACACTTGACTCTGGTCGGGGAGCGTCGGATTATGAGACGGCGGTCAAAGGTACGGATGCCTTGGTGACGACGGATTCTAACGTCTTGATGATGATGATGTTCGCGGACTGCGTTCCTCTTGTTTTTTGTGACCCGCGAACGGGTACCATTGCGAATGCACATGCGGGATGGCGGGGAACGGTAGCGAACATCGTCGAGGCAACGTTAACGAAAATGGAGCAGGCAGGAGCAGATCGTTCTTCCATTCAGATGGTGATTGGTCCGTCGATTCGCGAATGTTGTTATGAAGTCGATGGTCCAGTACTAGAAGCAATCGACCGACTTCAACTAGAGGAATCTCCTTATACTAAAAAAGGAAACGGAAAAGCGATGTTATCGCTTCAAAAAACAAACGCGATGTTAGCGGAGCGGAGTGGAGTCGGGGACGTACTCGATACAGGAATTTGTACGAACTGCCAGGCCGCCGACTATTTTTCCTATCGCCATGGCGATCATGGAGGACGATTCGCCAGTTTGATTGTAAAGGAGTCTCTCGATGTCGATTTCTGAAAACGTACGATTGGTTCAGCAAAATATGAAACAGGCACATGAAAAGACAGATCAAAAAAAGCAGGTACAATTGATCGGCGTGACGAAATCAGTGTCAAGTGAAGTCGCTGCCGAGTTGCTCGCGGCAGGTGTGACGGCCCTCGGTGAAAATCGTCCAGAGGGACTGACCGACAAACAAGCAGCTCTCGGCCGTGATGTGTGCGAATGGCATTTTATCGGTACACTTCAAACCCGTAAAGTCCGCCAAGTCATCGATCAGATTGATGTCTTACATTCATTGGATCGCCTTCACCTAGCAGAAGAGATCAACAAGCGAGCGAAACGACCGGTTGATTGTTTTGTCCAGGTCAATGTATCCGGTGAAGAATCGAAACAAGGGATCGAACCAACTGACTTACACTCATTTTTACATGAAGTGGGGCAGTATCCGATGGTTCGTGTCATCGGATTGATGACGATGGCACCATTGACGGAAGATACAGATACGATTCGATCGGTCTTTCAATCGCTTCGTCAATTACGCGATGAAGTAGCGGTCCGTCATCTGCCGTACGCACCGTGTACGGAACTATCGATGGGTATGTCTTCCGACTACGAGATTGCCATCGAAGAAGGGGCGACGTACGTCCGGGTTGGTACTGTTTTGGTACAACCATAAAACTGTCCAGAAATGTGAAAGGAGAATCGATATGGGATTCAAATCGAAAATGCAAAATCTGTTTCTTGGTAACACAGACGATTTAGACGAACTCGAATATGAAAATGATGCTACAATAAATAAAGGTAGAGGTGCTTCACAGCAAGAATATGAGGAGTTTTACGAGGAATCTACCCCGAGTATTACTCAAAAGGAGGACCCTGTGAGACAATCCAACATCGTGCCAATCCATACTAAAAAGACAAAGTCACAAGTCATCTTAAGTGAACCGCGTGTGTTTAACGAAGCGCAGGAAATTGGAGAACATCTTCGCCAAAATCGTGCCGTTATCGTGAACATGCAACGGATGTCGAAAGATCAATCACGCCAAATGATTAATTTCTTGTCGGGTGTCGTGTTTGCTCTTGATGGGACGATTACGACGATTAGTCAAAATACACTCCTCTGTGTTCCGAACAACGTCGAGTTAGCCGGGAGTATTTCGAACTTACTCGGAGAAGACGATATCAACCATAAGGGGTGGTAAGCATGGATTCACAAGTCATGTACGCAATCGGGCGTACATTGAGTACGTTACTTCAATATTACAGTTACGTGATGATCGGTTACATTTTACTTTCCTGGTTCCCGAATGCTCGGGAATCTAAATTCGGTCAAGTATTAGCGATGCTAGTCGAACCGTTCCTCGCACCGTTCCGACGGATTATCCCGCCCATCGGAGGTATGCTTGACATTTCACCAATCGTTGCCTTTCTGGTGCTTAATCTGGCACAGTCAGGTATTCGAGCAATCTTCTTGTAATGAGTGTATACGATCACTATCGTGGACATGAGCGGGAGTTTGTCGATCTCGTCTTGAACTGGATCGACCATGTCGAAGCGACCTATACGTTTAAATTAACTGATTTTTTGGATCCACGTGAACAACAGATCACACGAGAACTCGTCGGAACGAAATGTGCCCTCTTTTTTGAGGGCGGTTTCGAAGGCGCAGAACGACAACGTGCTTTGATTGCACCTGATTACTACGATCTCGATGCAAACGATTTTGATATTGCCATTTATCGTATCCATTATCCTACCAAATTCGTAGAATTGTCGCATCGACAGGTCACAGGGACATTGTTGAACGTCGGGCTGAAGCGAGGGAAATTTGGGGACGTCGTGATTCAAGATCAAGTCGTTCAGTTTGCGGTCGCAAAAGAAGTGTCTTCGTATATCGAAGCCAACGTCGAGCGTGCCGGAAAAACCAAAATCCGTTTGTCGGTCGTTGATTTCGAAGAACAGCTGAAAACCAAGGAGCAGGAATGGCAAGAAGAGTTAGGGTTTGTCAGCTCCTTACGTTTTGATACCGTGGTCAGTGAAATTCTTGGTTTTTCACGACAAAAAGCACAAAGCTTGATTAAACAAGGTGAAAGTAAAGTCAACTATAAAATCGTGGAAGATCCTAGTTTTCTGTTAGAAGAAGGGGATTTATTGTCCCTTCGTGGAACAGGACGTGTCAAGCTGATTGCCGTCCTCGGCTCAACGAAACGGGATCGAATCAAATTGCAATACGGTCTGTTAAAAGGGTAACCAACAAGCTGAGGGAGGATTTCATCATGCCATTGACGCCACTTGATATTCACAATAAGGAATTTACACGTAAGTTTCGCGGCTATGACGAAGATGAGGTCAATGAATTTCTTGATCAAGTCATCAAGGATTTTGAATTGTTATTACGAGAAAACCGCCAACAACAAGAAGTCATTCAAAACATGCAATCCCGTGTCGATTATTTTAGCTCGATGGAAGGAACATTAAACAAATCCATCATCGTAGCGCAAGAAGCCGCCGAAGAAGTGAAAGCCAACGCGACGAAAGAAGCGAGCTTGATCGTCAAACAAGCCGAACGTGAGGCAGAACAGCTCCAAGATGCTGCGCAACGTCGTGCCCAACGAACAGACTTCGAGGTCGAGCAAATGCGTAAAAAAATCGAGCTCTATCGAAACCGGTTTAAAGTATTGATCGATGCGCAGATGGAATTACTGACAAGCCATGACTGGGATGCGTTTGATAGTTCGACCCGCGGTGCGCTTGACGAGATTCCGGCAGTTGCGTATAATGACGACGATGTCATATAAGTTAAATCAATGAGAAGGACACGTCTTTTATCAAGATACTGTCAGCGAATCGGGGACTGGTGTGAGCCCGATCAGTAAATGAAAAAGGATATCCCCTTTGAGTACGAAACTGAACGCTTGATCAGTAAGTTTCGTCGTTTCGCCTCCGTTATCAGGCTCTTAAGTGGTAATCCGTATGTCAGGGTTGCTAGTAGGGTGGTACCGCGAGTTCAAGCCAAACTCGTCCCTATCAGGGATGAGCTTGGCTTTTTTTGTACGTAAAATACAGACAAGTGAGGGATTGCCAGATGGAGTACAAAGATACGTTATTGATGATGAAAACCGAATTTTTGATGCGAGGTAACTTACCAAAACGCGAACCGGACATGCAAGCACGATGGAACGAGATGAACTTGTATGAAGCGGTCCAGGAAAAAAATGTTGGGAAACCGACGTTCATCTTGCATGATGGTCCTCCCTATGCCAATGGTGATATCCATATGGGACATGGTTTAAATAAAGTCTTAAAAGACATCGTCGTTCGTTACAAATCCATGAACGGTTTCCGTTCGCCGTACGTCCCAGGTTGGGATACGCACGGATTACCGATTGAAACGGCCCTTCAAAAAGCGGGTGTCGACCGGAAATCGATGTCGGTTGCTGAATTCCGCAAGTTATGTGCGAAATATGCACTCGAGCAAGTCGATCATCAACGTGAACAGTTCAAACGCCTTGGTGTGTTAGGGGATTATGATAACCCCTACATCACGTTGCAACCGGAATTCGAAGCGGCACAAATTCGTCTGTTTGGTGATATGGCAAACAAAGGCTATATTTACAAAGGAAAAAAACCAGTCTATTGGTCGCCTTCTTCGGAATCCGCTCTTGCAGAGGCAGAAATCGAATATCAAGATAAACGTTCTGCTGCCATCTACGTCGCCTTCCAAGTCATGGACGGGAAAAACATTCTTGAACCAACGGATCATTTCGTCATCTGGACGACGACACCTTGGACGATTCCGGCGAACCTTGGGATTTCCGTCAGCGGTGAGTTGACGTATGCGCGGATCGAATACCAAGGCAAAGGTTATATCGTTGCCGAGACACTTGTACCGGAAGTCATCGAAGCATTAGGTTGGGGAGAAGCGACGGTCGGTCGTGTCTTCAACGGAGCAGACTTCGAATACATCAAAGCGAAACATCCGCTTTATGACCGTGAGTCCCTCGTCATGCTTGGCGATCATGTCACGGCGGAAGCAACCGGTGTCGTCCATACAGCTCCTGGACACGGGGAAGATGACTTTAGAATCGGTCAGGCGTATGGACTGGATGTCCTTTGCCCAGTCGATGATAAAGGTGTCATGACGGCAGAAGCACCTGGTTTTGAAGGCATGTTCTATGAAGATGCCAACAAAGAAATCGGAATTGCGTTAGAAGAAGCCGGCGCGTTGTTGAAATTGTCGTTCATCAAACACTCGTATCCACACGATTGGCGGACGAAAAAACCGGTCATCTTCCGGGCGACACCCCAGTGGTTCGCTTCGATCAAAGATTTCCGTGCGGAGATCCTGGATGAGATCAAAGGCGTTCAATGGGTACCGGAATGGGGCGAAACACGTCTCCACAATATGTTCAAAGACCGGGGAGACTGGGTCATTTCGCGTCAGCGTGCGTGGGGCGTACCACTGCCGATCTTCTATGCAGAAGATGGCACAGAAATCGTCACACCGGAAACGATTGACCATATCGCGAATCTGTTCGCAGCACACGGATCAAACGTCTGGTATGAGCGCGAAGCCATCGATTTGCTACCTGAAGGCTTTACGCATCCGGCAAGTCCAAACGGTCTTTTCAAAAAAGAAACGGACATCATGGATGTCTGGTTTGACTCCGGTTCGTCACATGCGGGTGTGTTAGAAGCACGTCCGGAGCTCGAACGTCCGGCGGATCTCTATCTCGAAGGATCGGACCAATACCGTGGGTGGTTCAACTCATCCCTTTCGACAGCAGTCGCAACGACAGGGAAAGCGCCATATAAAGCGGTCGTCAGTCACGGATTCGTCCTTGACGGACAAGGACGGAAGATGTCGAAATCCATCGGAAATACGATTGCGCCGATCCAAATCATGCAACAGTTTGGTGCTGAGATTCTCCGTCTGTGGGTGGCTTCCGTCGATTATCAATCAGATGTTCGTGCTTCGATGGACAACTTCAAACAAGTTTCGGAATCGTACCGGAAAATCCGGAACACGGTCCGCTTCTTACTCGGAAACCTGGATCAATTCGATCACACGACACATCGTGTCGCGTTTGCTGACTTGCCGGAATCGGATCGTTTCATGCGGACGAAACTGGACCAACTGGTTGGAAAAGTCAAAGCAGCGTATGATGCGTATGACTTCATGGCAGTGTATCAACTGTTGCATAACTTCTGTGTCCTTGATCTGTCATCGTTCTATCTCGATTACACGAAGGATATCTTATACATCGAAAAAGAAGATGCACCGGCGCGTCGTGCCGTTCAAACGGTCATGTATGACACGGTCGTCACGTTGTTACAATTGATGGCACCGGTCTTACCGCATACGGCAGACGAAGCATGGGAATTCGTTCCGGGTGTCGAGACAGCAAGTATCTTCTTGACGGATCTTCCGGAAACACCGGAAGTATCGGAAGAGGGTCTAGCGTTGATTGCGAAATGGAACAGTTTCCTCGTTTTCCGTGATGACGTCTTAAAAGCACTCGAAGAAGCACGTGCTGAGAAACTTGTCGGGAAAACACTGGAAGCGAAACTGCAGCTTGCACCAAACGCTGAAACAACAGCATTACTTGCGACGATCGAGCATTTGGAACAGTTATTACAAGTCTCACAGATTGAATTTGTAGAGTCTGCTGAAAAGACATACGGAACAACTGCAATCACGGTTCTCAAGGCAGATGGGGAGAAATGTGAACGATGCTGGACATATTCGACTGAACTTGGTCAAGATTCGGCTCATCCGACACTTTGCCCACGTTGTACTGAAGTCGTCAATTCTTTATAATGAATCAGTGAGGGGCAGCTACGGCGACTTCGTAGCGGTCCTTCACTATTTTTTTGATGTGGAGGAAAAAAAGAATGTGGCTTTACTTAGCGATTGCTGCTGTACTCGTAGGAGTGGATCAACTGACGAAATGGATCGTCGTCCAACAGATGACGATTGGTCAGGCGATTGAGATCATTCCGAATTTCTTTTATCTGAATTCATACCGGAATCGTGGCGCGGCATGGGGAATGCTCGAAGGGAAGTTTGGTTTTTTCTTTTTGATCACCGTCGTTGTCGTCATCGGATTGATTTATTTTCTGTATAAAGAAGGAACTCAAAACAAAGTATTTGCTTGGAGCGTCGCCTTGTTATTAGGTGGGGCAATCGGAAATTTCATCGATCGGATGGCGCGTGGAGAAGTCGTCGACTTTTTTCATTTTTATCCGTTCGGGTATAATTTTCCGATATTCAATGTCGCAGACGTCTGTTTGACGTTTGGGGTGATTTTGATGCTGATCAGCGTCATGTTTGAAGAGCGTTTGACTAAGAAGGGAACGATTGATTAATGAATGAACAAAATGAATGGGCTGTAAAAGCCAATGGTGCAACAGGACGAATCGATAAATGGTTGGCCGAACAACAAGACTGGTCACGTTCACAAGTCCAGGATTGGTTAAAAGCAGGTCATGTCGAAGTCGACGGTCGAATCGTCAAACCGAACTATAAGATGTCCGGAACGGAAGAAATCCTCGTTCGGATACCGGAAGCGGTTGAACTGGAAGTATTACCGGAAAACATCCCGCTTGACGTCGTCTATGAAGACGGTGACGTCATCGTCATCAATAAACCAAAAGGCATGGTCGTCCATCCGGCAGCAGGACATGTATCCGGGACACTCGTCAATGCGTTACTTCACCACTGCCAGGATTTATCCGGCATCAACGGGGTAAAACGTCCCGGGATCGTCCACCGGATTGATAAGGATACGTCCGGTCTCTTGATGGTTGCTAAAAATGACTTGGCACATGAATCACTTGCGCAACAACTAAAAGACAAGACGACGGAACGTCTTTATATCGCGTTAGTGCATGGGGAGATCCCCCATGAACTGGGAACGATCGAAGCGCCTGTCGGTCGTGACAAAAACGACCGCCAACGGATGACGGTGACGGATAAAAATTCAAAAGCTGCCGTGACGCACTTCCGTGTTCTCGAACGCTATGAAGGATTTACCGTCGTCGAATGTAAACTCGAAACGGGACGGACACACCAGATTCGTGTCCATATGCGTTACATCGGTTTCCCGCTTGCGGGGGATCCGAAATATGGACCACGGAAGACGATGAAAATGAACGGACAGGCGCTTCATGCCGCTGTTCTTGGGTTCAAGCATCCGCGGACTGGTGAGATGTTACATTTCGAGGCACCATTACCAGAAGAGATGACGTTTGAGATCGGTCAGTTAAAAAAACTTGAACTAGAGTCTTGACGTTTTTCTGATAAAACGGTAGAGTAACACCTAGAGAGCGATGCGAGACATCTGCCTCACAAATCGGTCGTCCGCGTTGACGATCCTACCAATAGCACACCTTTAAACGAGTCCGGAGAGGCTACGAAAGGGAGACACTTCATTTGTGTAAAAATGTGTAGCACGACGCTACCATACACGTCTGTCTTCAACAACCTCCTGCGACTTTAAGCAGGAGGTTTTTTTTGAGAAAGGAGCTATCATGAAACCATCCGTCATTTTAGATGAAGCTGCAATCAGTCGTGCGTTGACACGGATTGCCCATGAAATCATCGAACGTAACAAAGGAATCGACCAATTGATGATTGTCGGCATCAAGACACGAGGCGAGACATTGGCTCGTCGCCTAGCGAAACGGATCGAACAGATTGAAGGAAAACCGGTTTTACTCGGTGTCGTCGATATCTCGATGTACCGGGATGACTTATCGAAAAAAAGCCTTGAGCCGGAAATCAAAGGAACAGACATGCCGGAGACGGTGACAGGAAAAATCATCGTTCTCGTCGATGATGTCCTCTACACCGGACGGACCGTCCGTGCCGCGATGGACGCACTCGTCGACCATGGACGCCCGAGCATGATCCAGTTGGCGGTCCTCGTCGACCGGGGACACCGGGAGCTTCCGATTCGACCAGATTTTATCGGGAAGAATGTCCCGACATCACGTGAAGAACAAGTCGTCGTCGCCTTATCTGAAGTCGATGACGCTGATCAAGTATTTATCAAACGTTAAACACAAATACCTTTAAGGTGGTCCAGAGAGACCAGAAAGGGAGTTATCCTTATGAAAACCCACACAGCGGTTCTTGATGTACAAGAACGACCGAAACACCCCCTTCAGTGGCTGATGCTCAGCCTGCAACATGTCTTCGCGATGTTTGGCGCGACGGTTCTTGTTCCGTTATTGACGGGATTAAACACATCCGTCGCCCTCGTCGCAAGTGGAGTCGGCACCTTGATTTTCCTCGCCGTCACACGCTTCAAAGTCCCAACATACTTAGGCTCGAGTTTTGCCTATATCGTCCCGATCATTGCTGTCAGTGAACGCTGGGGAGTGGAAGATGCGCTTGTCGGCGGGATGGTCGCAGGACTGGTCTACGGACTGGTTTCACTCATCATCACCTATACAGGTGTCGGTTGGCTGATGAAACTCTTGCCGCCGGTCGTCATCGGACCTGTCATCATGGTCATCGGTTTATCGCTCGCTCCGACGGCCGTCAACATGGCGATGAATGATGCGGACGGTAACTACAGCAGCACCTTGTTCTTCGTCGCCTTGACGACACTTGCCGTGACCTTGCTTGCGATGACGTACTTCAAAGGAATGTGGAGTACGGTGCCAATCCTGTTTGGTATCCTGACGGGATATCTGGTCGCCGTCGCTGTGGGAATCGTCGATTTCACTTCACTGAAACAAGCAAGCTTCTTCCAGATTCCGAACTTTACGGTACCGTTCCTGGATTACTCGCCAACCTTGAACTGGGCAGCTCTTGCGCTCATCGTCCCGGTCACACTGGTTACATTGACAGAACACATCGGAGAACAGAAAGTGACATCACGGATTATCGGGCGCGAGACGCTTCTTGATCCGGGAATGCACCGGACAGTTCTCGGAGACGGATTGGCGAAGACGATTGCCTCAATGCTCGGTGGACCACCGGTTACGACATACGGTGAAAACAATGGCGTCATGGCCATCACCCGCGTATACAGCGTCTTTGTCCTCGGGGGAGCAGCCGTTCTTGCGATCAGCTTCGGATTCCTCGGTTATGTCGAAGGATTCATCAAAACGATTCCGACACCAGTCATGGGCGGCATCAGCATCCTATTGTTTGGTGTCATCGCGTCAAACGGTCTCCGGACATTGGTTGAAAGTAAGGTCGACCTTGCAGACAAACGAAACTTGACGATCACGGCCGTCATCCTGGTCATTGGGATCGGTGGTGCCGCCCTGAAAGTGGGTGACTTCTCTTTAGAAGGCATGGCACTGGCAACGGTTCTTGGCGTCATTCTGAACTTGGTCCTACCGAAAACGCCGGTCGTAGAAGAACAACTGGAACAAGAGACTGTACAATCGAATCGAGCAGCTAACGACTTTTAAGACGTTCCAGAGAGAACGATAAAGTGGAGGCCCTTCAGAAGCAGGTGGTGACACCTGTCTTCTTCAGCGCACCTTCACATCAGAAGGTGCGCTTTTTTGCGGCCCAAAGGAGAGAAAACGATGCAGACACGACAACAGATTGCCCATTTTACGAGTCTTGATGAACTATCGACAAAGGAGATTGAACGGTTGATTGAGCGGGGACTGCAACTGAAACAAGGAGCGCCCGTCCAACCGATTCCGACGAAAACCGTCGCCAACTTATTTTTCGAACATTCGACACGCACCAAATGTTCGTTTGACATGGCAGAGCATCACCTCGGACTACATGTCCTGCCGTTCGAGACAGCAACCTCTTCTGTTCAAAAAGGTGAAACGTTACTCGATACGTGTAAAACGTTACAAGCGATCGGAGTCGATGCACTCGTCATCCGTCATGGGGAGACCGGCTATTACGAACAGTTACAACATCATTTGTCAATCCCGATCATCAATGCAGGAGACGGAAGCGGACAACATCCGACACAGTCGTTACTCGACTTGATGACGATGTATGAAGTGTATGGCAATGTGATCGACAAGACAGTGGTCATCTGCGGAGATCTCAGACATAGCCGTGTCGCAAGATCCAATGCCCATGTCTTACAACGATTAGGGGCAACGGTGATTGGGTCTGGTCCTCGCGAATGGTTCGATGAGACGATGGGAATCGAATACCGAGAGATTGACGAGGCGTTTGCAAGTAGCGACATCATCATGTTGCTCCGCGTCCAGCACGAACGTCATCTTGCCGATCAAGACTTTCGTGCAACGGATTATCATCTGCACTACGGATTGACCCGCAAACGGATGGAACAGCTTCGTCCAAGCGCCATCATCTTACATCCCGCTCCCATCAATCGTGGTGTTGAAATTGCCGAAGAACTCGTCGAACATCCACAATCACGGATTTTTGAGCAGATGACGAACGGGGTATTCGCCCGGATGGCGATTTTAGAACGAGCATTTAATCAGCAGACAACAAAGGAGACGATTTAAGATGGCAATCCGAATCGATCATGCAAAGTGGTATAAAGAAGGTCAGCTTCAAGAATCAAGCATCCGAATCGAAAACGGAATCTTTACGGAGTTGGATGCGACACCGATTGAAACTGATCAAGTAATCGACGCCAATGATTACCTCGTAGCACCAGGATTTGTCGATATTCATGTCCACTTACGGGAACCAGGTGGCGAACATAAGGAGACGATCGCGACCGGGACGGCAGCAGCGGCAGCAGGCGGATTTACGACAATCTGTCCGATGCCCAATACAAGACCGGTACCAGACGACCGAGAAACGTTGGATGCGCTCTTTAAAAAGATTGAGGAAACGGCCTCTGTCCGTGTTTTCCCTTATGCGGCGATTTCAAAAAATCAGCTAGGGCAAGAACTCGTCGCGTTCGAACAGTTGACCGATGCTTTCGCCTTTACGGATGACGGAGTGGGTGTCCAAAGTGCTGCCGTCATGCGCGAAGCCATGACACGGGCAGCTGCCCTCAATAAAAGCATCATTGCCCATTGTGAAGATGATTCCCTTAAGGCAGGATGCGTCCACGAAGGGGCATACAGCCGGCGAGAAGGATTACAAGGAATTCCTTCACTCGCCGAAAGCATCCATATCGCAAGGGATGTCTTGATCGCAGAAGCGACGGGGTGTCACTATCATGTCTGCCACGTCTCGACAAAAGAATCCGTTCGTATCATCCGGGATGCGAAACGAGCGGGTATCCATGTGACTGCTGAAGTCACACCACATCATCTCGTACTGACGGAGGATGAGATCGTCGGACGTGATCCGAACTTCAAGATGAATCCCCCACTCCGGAGCGGGGCTGATCGCCAAGCCTTACTGGACGGGTTACTCGATGGGACGATTGATTGCATCGCCACCGATCACGCACCGCATGCAGCAGATGAAAAGGCACTTGGCATCGAACGCGCACCGTTTGGGATTACGGGATTTGAGACAGCTTTCCCGTTACTGTATACGAAACTGGTCAAACCGGGCATCCTGCCACTCGAACGTCTGTTGGACGGGATGTCACGCAGACCGGCTGACTTGTTTGCTTTACCATACGGTCGGATTGAAGTCGGCGCACCAGCAGATCTTGTCTTGCTTGATCTAAAGATGACCCGGACGGTACAGCCGGAACAGTTTCTCTCGAAAGGGAAAAATACACCGTTTCGTGGCGAACGACTGACCGGTTATCCGGTCATGACAATCGTTGGTGGGAAAATCGTATTCAAGGGGGAAATGACACATGTCTAAGCGTACATTGATTTTGGAGGATGGAATGATTTTTGAAGGAGAAGCATTTGGGTCAAGTGAAGTGACGATGGGAGAGGTCGTTTTTCAGACCGGGATGACGGGTTATCAAGAGATGTTATCGGATCCCTCTTATTGCGACCAAATGATTGTTTTAACCAATCCATTGATCGGAAATTATGGAATGAATCGTGATGATTATGAAACGACCCAACCACTCGCGAAAGCCTTGATTGTGCGTGAAGTTTGTCAGACGCCGTCGAACTTCCGTTCACAGACGTCTCTCGCAGAAGCATTACTTGAATTCAACATCCCCGGTCTGACGGGAATTGACACGCGCCAGTTGACACGCCATCTCCGGTCAAAAGGTGTCATGCGGGGACTGCTTGTCGATGGTGAGTATGAATTGGCAGAACAACTGGAACGGATTCAGCAGATGAAACTCACGACCGATCAGGTCAAACGGGCTTCGACGGAGCGGGCGTATATCATCCCCGGTGCGGGTCCACGAATCGTCCTCGTTGATTTTGGGGCAAAATTGGGAATCATCCGGGAACTGGTCCGACGTGGTTGCGAAGTCGTCGTCGTCCCACACGATGTGACCTCAAAAGAAGTGTTACGATACGTCCCGGATGGGGTGATGTTATCGAACGGACCTGGGAATCCGAAAGACGTCCCGACAGCGATTCCTTTGATTCAAGAACTGACGGGTCAAGTCGTCATCTTCGGGATTTGTCTTGGACATCAATTGATTGCCTTGGCACACGGGGCCGATACGTTTAAGTTACCGTTTGGTCACCGGGGTGCTAATCATCCGGTCGAGGATCTTCGGACGGGTCAAGTCAGTATCACTTCACAAAACCATGGGTACGCCGTCGATGCGCAATCCCTTAGCGGTTTGGAATTGCAGTGGACCCATCGTGCAATCAACGATGGGACGGTAGAAGGAATCCGTCATACCATCCATCCGGTCTTTTCCGTCCAGTATCACCCGGAAGCGTCGCCAGGTCCGATGGATGCCAATGATTTATTTGATCAGTTTTTAACAGAAATCACGAATCAACAGGAGGTCTCTCATGCCTAAACGTCAAGATATTCAAAAGATTCTCGTTATCGGGTCCGGTCCAATTGTCATCGGACAAGCGGCAGAATTTGATTATGCGGGAACACAAGCCTGTCAAGCGTTGAAGGAAGAAGGATACGAAGTCATTCTCGTTAACTCCAATCCTGCGACGATCATGACGGATCCGACAGTAGCGGACCGAGTGTATATCGAACCGTTACAAGCAGAATTCGTCGCCCGCATCATCCGGAAAGAACGTCCCGATGCCTTACTTGCGACCCTCGGCGGACAAACGGGATTGAATCTCGCGGTTGAACTGGATCGACTGGGTGTTTTAGCAGAGTATGGCGTCGAACTGCTGGGAACAAAATTATCGGCAATCGAAGAAGCTGAAGATCGTGATTTGTTCAGAAAATTGATGTTCCGACTCGGTCATGGTGTCCCGGAAAGTGAAATCGTGCATACGGTTGAAGAAGCAGAACAATTTTGTGCCAAGATCGGTCTTCCGATCATCATCCGTCCGGCCTATACGCTGGGCGGAACGGGTGGTGGGATTGCGGAGACGATGGATGAATTCATCCGAATCGTCGAAGGCGGACTCAAGGCGAGTCCTGCGACACAAGTCTTACTCGAAAAATCAATTGCCGGCATGAAGGAAGTCGAGTTCGAAGTCATGCGAGACGGGACGAATCAAGCGATCATCGTCTGTGCGATGGAGAACTTTGATCCTGTCGGAATCCATACAGGAGATTCGATCGTCTTTGCTCCGACACAAACGTTATCAGACCGGGATTACCAGATGATGCGAAACGTCTCGCTCGACATCATTCGGGCGCTTGGGATCGAAGGAGGCTGTAATATCCAGTTTGCCCTCGACCCAACGAGCTTCACGTATTATGTCATCGAAGTGAATCCACGGGTCTCTCGTTCATCTGCGCTTGCCTCTAAAGCAACGGGCTATCCGATCGCGAAACTAGCGGCTAAAATCGCCGTTGGTTACGCGTTATCGGAATTAAAGAATCCAATCACGGAAACCAGTTTTGCTTCGTTTGAACCAGCACTCGACTATGTCGTCGCGAAGATTCCACGTTGGCCGTTTGATAAGTTCGAGTCAGCGGACCGGACACTTGGGACACAGATGAAGGCGACAGGTGAAGTCATGGCGATGGGGCGGACGATGGAAGAAGCCTTGCTCAAAGCGGTTCGGTCACTCGAGATCGGACAGTCAGACTTGCATATGACTCGTTTCGCTGAAATGGAGGAGGCCGACCTGCACCGTCAAATCGTCAAAGCGACAGACGAACGACTGTTTGCGCTATATGCCGGAATTGAACGGGGGTATTCGGTCGACCAGTTACATGAGTGGACGAGCATCGATCGGCTCTTTTTAGAAAAACTCCATCATATCCACCGGATCGAACAGGACATCATCGAACAGGGATTGACAGCAGAACGTCTTCGTCACGCGAAACGTTACGGGTTCAGTGATGTGATGCTCGCACGGGTCGCGAACCAAACAGAGGCTGAAATCCGGCACCTTCGAAATGACGCAGGCTTGCATCCGGTCTATAAAATGGTCGATACGTGTGCTGCTGAGTTTGCTTCTGATACCCCTTATTATTACGGGACATACGAGGTCGAGAATGAAGCGATGCCGACGACACGTCCTTCCATACTCGTCTTAGGTTCAGGACCTATCCGGATTGGGCAGGGGGTCGAGTTCGACTATGCCACTGTCCATTCGATCCAAGCGATTCGAGAAGCGGGCTATGAAGCCATCATCGTCAATAACAACCCCGAAACGGTCTCAACGGACTTCTCCATTTCCGACCGCCTGTATTTTGAACCGTTGACGACGGAAGATGTGTTAGAGGTCATTCGAAATGAACAACCACTCGGTGTCATCGTTCAGTTTGGAGGGCAGACGGCGATCAACCTCGCAGAATCGCTGGAAGCAGAAGGTGTCACGATTCTGGGGACGGCATTAGAAGACTTAGACCGGGCGGAAGACCGGAAACAGTTTGAAGCCGCTTTGACGCAGCTAGGAATCCCACAACCTCCTGGGAAAACAGCAGTCACGGTCGCAGAGGCGACCGCAGCAGCAGAGGGACTCGGTTATCCGGTTCTCGTTCGACCGTCTTATGTGCTGGGAGGACGTGCGATGGAAATCGTCTATGGGCAACAAGAACTGGAACATTATATGAAACATGCCGTCATTGCCTCACCGGAACGGCCGGTTCTCGTCGATCGGTATGTGACGGGGATGGAACTGGAAGTCGATGCGATTTGCGACGGAGAAGATGTCGTGATACCAGGGATCATGGAACATATCGAACGGGCAGGGGTTCACTCCGGTGACTCGATTGGTGTCTATCCGCCGCAACGGGTGCCGCAATCGATCAAAGACTTAATCGTCGACTATACGACACGAATTGCCAAAGCGTTCCGGATTAAAGGATTACTCAACATTCAATTCGTGTTCGCGGACGGGGAGCTGTATGTTCTCGAAGTCAATCCGCGGGCGAGTCGAACCGTGCCGTTCATCTCGAAAGTCACTGGACTGCCGGTCGCCCGGCTCGCAACGAACGTCATTTTAGGAGAGACACTTGCGTCTTATGGCTTGTCGAGTGGTGTCTTACCGGAAGAAGAACTTGTCTCCGTCAAAGTACCCGTCTTCTCGTTTGCGAAATTAAAAGAGGTGGATCCATCGCTCGGACCGGAAATGAAATCGACCGGTGAAGTCATCGGAACAGACCGGACACTTGAAAAAGCACTCTATAAAGGATTGCTGGCATCCGGGATGGCCATCCCAGAACATGGCCGGGTCCTAATGACTGTCGCGGACCAAGATAAACAAGAGATGCTCAATCTCGCTAAA
This sequence comes from Exiguobacterium sp. s128, assembly GCF_018618815.1. NCBI lineage: Bacteria > Bacillati > Bacillota > Bacilli > Caryophanales > Exiguobacterium > Exiguobacterium sp. s128. The sequence continues at coordinate 56,873 of NZ_JACSMT010000010.1, forward strand.
CGGTTTACGGCGCTTGGATTCACGCTCCTAGCAACAGCCGGAACGGCAGGATTCTTATCCGAACAGGGATTACGAGTCCAAGTCGTTGGAAAAATCGGTTCAGAAAAAGGATCGATGCTTGATCTGATCGAAAAGGCTGAAGTCGAGTATGTCATCAATACGATGAGTCGTGACTCCCAAGTCACAAAAGATGGATTTATTATTCGCCGAGCAGCTGCAGAAAATAACGTCGTCTGCCTGACCTCACTTGATACGGCGGAAGCGTTGTTACGGGTCATCGAAAGTCTGTCCTTTGAAGCCAGTCCGATTCAGCAGTTCGACTACATGAAAAAGGCGGTGACTCGATGATTCAACTCCTGACCGTCGTGACACGACGACAAATCGCAACAGGAGCGACAGAATTAATCTGTCGTCTGCCTGAAGTGGCAGACATCGAACCGGGTCGCTTCATGCATTTGCGGGTCGGTCCGTTATTACGTCGACCAATCTCGATCGCAAACGTCGAAGGGGACTTGATCACCTTCTTATTTAAGGAAATTGGTCAAGGAACAAAGGAACTCGCCCGATTACGTCCGGGAGATCAGATTGATGCCCTTGGTCCGCTCGGTAATGGATTTCCTGTCCATCATGTCGCGCGCGAGGCCCGGATTGTTCTTGTAGGTGGTGGGATTGGGGTCCCGCCACTGTACTATACGATGCGAAAACTGGTCGAACGGGGAATTGCCTGCGAAGCGATTTTAGGATTCGATACGGCGTCCAGTGTCTTTTATGAAGACGAATTCCGAGCGCTTGGTCCGACGACGGTGACGACGGTCGACGGGACAGCGGGAATCAGAGGATTCGTGACAGCGGCACTCGAGCCAAATCGGTTTGACACGTTGTTTGCCTGCGGACCGGAACCGATGTTACGTTCCGTCCAACATATTTCGATCGAACACAAGTTTTTATCGATTGAAAATCGAATGGGCTGTGGGATTGGCGCTTGTTTTGCCTGTGTATGTCCGACGCCGGATGGGCACTACGTCAAGACCTGTTCCGACGGTCCGGTTTTCCGGGCAGAAGAGGTGATTTTATGAATCGTCTGCACGTCACTTTACCCGGTCTGAATTTAAAGAATCCGATCATCCCGGCGTCCGGTTGTTTCGGATTCGGAGAAGAGTTCGCAAAATTATATGATTTATCATTGCTAGGTGGCATCATGATCAAAGCAGCGACGGGAGAAGAACGCTATGGCAATCCGACACCACGTGTCGCGGAGAGCGGGATGGGGATGCTGAATGCCATCGGCTTACAAAATCCAGGCGTTGACGGCATCATCGCACATAAGTTGCCGTTTCTCAGTCAGTTTGATACGGAAGTCATCGCCAACGTCGCAGGATCGACAGCAGAAGAGTATGAGACCGTGACGAGACGAATCAGTCAAGATCCTGTCGTCAAAGCCATCGAACTGAATATCTCTTGTCCGAACGTCAAATCTGGAGGGATGCAGTTTGGAACGGATCCGATGATGGCGGCGGAGTTGACCAAACGGGTCAAAGCCGTCTCGGACAAACCCGTCTACGTGAAATTATCACCAAATGTCACCTCGATCGTCGAGATGGCACAAGCAGTCGAACAGGCGGGAGCAGATGGGCTGACGATGATCAATACATTAGTCGGCATGCGGATTGACGTCCGGACGGGTCAACCGATTCTTGCTAATCGAATCGGCGGATTGTCCGGACCGGCAATCAAACCGATTGCTGTCCGAATGATTCATGACGTCGCCCAAGCGGTCGAGATTCCGATCATCGGGATGGGTGGTGTCATGGAAGTCGATGATGTCCTTGAGATGATTTATGCGGGCGCGTCCGCTGTAGCGGTCGGGACAGCCAACTTCGTCAATCCGTTCATCTGTCAGGAATTGATTTCAGCTCTGCCAAAACGGATGGATGAATTAGGAATCGAACACATTCTAGACATCAGGGGGAAAGCATATGGGGCAACTTTACATCGCGCTTGATTTTCAGTCAGCAGCAGACGTCGAACGATTTTTAAACAAATTAGCGCCGTATCGTCCGGCCGTCAAGGTCGGGATGGAGCTTTATTATGCCGAAGGTCCGGCCTTTGTCCGCCACCTGACGCGTCAAGGACATGCCGTATTCTTGGACTTGAAAGTTCATGATATTCCGGAGACGGCACGTCGTACAATGCGTGTTATTGGTCAACTCGGAGTCGAGCTGACGAATGTCCACGCAGCAGGTGGAGAGACGATGATGCGGGCTGCGCTGGAAGGCTTACGTGAAACGTCCTCGACCACTCGATTGATCGCCGTCACCCAACTGACGTCGACGGATCAGGCAATGTTAACCGACTTGATGATTCCCCATGCCATGGACAAGGTCGTTACCCGGTATGCGCAGCAAGCGGAGCAGGCGGAATTAGATGGCGTCGTCTGTTCGGCGCTGGATACACCGACCCTCAAATCCGTTTGTCGGACGGGTTTCCAGTTCGTCACACCGGGCATCCGACCAGCTGGCACGGAAGCGGATGACCAGAAACGGATTGCGACCGTCATGGATGCGAGACAATACGGGGCAACGGATCTCGTCATTGGACGTGCCATCACACAGGCAGCAGATCCAAAACAGATGTATGAAATATTACTGACACAATGGAAGGGGATCAAACAATGAATCAACTCGCTAAAGCATTACTCGATATCGAAGCCGTGACGCTTGCGCCAAATACACCGTATACGTGGGCAAGTGGTTTACGCTCACCGATTTATTGTGACAACCGTTTGACGTTGTCGAGTCCCGACGTTCGAACATTGATTGCGGATTTACTCGCAGAACGAATCAAACCGTTGCACGTCGATGTGATTGCCGGAACGGCGACAGCCGGAATTCCCCATGCGGCACTCGTTGCGGAGCGACTGGGTCTGCCGATGATTTATGTCCGGGGCAGCGCGAAAGCACACGGAAAGGGAAATCAAATTGAGGGGCGGATCGAAGCGGGGCAACGCGTCGTCGTCATTGAGGATTTGTTGTCGACCGGCATGTCTTCGATTGAAGCGACACAAGCGGTCAAAGCAGCGGGCGCAACCGTCGTGCGGATTCAAGCGATTTTCTCTTATGGGATGACACGATTAATGAAAAATCTAGAGGATGCCCAAGTTAACGCGGATGCTTTGCTGACATTTTCCGAATTGCTTGAGACTGCTGTCGAGACATCCTACATTTCGCGGGAAGAACAGGAACGTCTGCAAGACTGGGCCATCGATCCGGTCAAATGGAGTGAAGCGTTCATGGTGGCCGCGAAACAAAACTGACCGTAAAAAGTAGAATATCACATGTTGATCCCCAAAAAATGACTCGTTTGTCACGCGCTGTTTCGCTAGTGGTGCGTGCAACGAGTATTTTTTATGGCATGGACGACCGGTCTCCGGACGATTCCGTCAAAAACCAGACGAATGCGTTGTCCGCTTCTTTTTTTTGATACACTGGAAAAAGAGAAAAGGAGTGGTTTTTCAGATGTTGACTCATTATCGTGATTACGAAAGTTTTAAACAGATTGCCGTTCCGTTGCTTGAGCAGCGTTCTGATCTTCATCAATTGCCGCTCGGAATCTTGGAACGTGGCGATATTCCAATCTTGATGGCGATTGCGCGAGAAGGAGACCGGACGATCGTTGTGCTTCAAACGATCGAAGAGCAAGCGATTTTAGCAGGAGACGCCTTTACATACGATGGAACCCGGAAGTTATCCCGGATTTTGAACTGTCCGGGATACATCGGAGAGCAGGCGATCATCGAACCATTACTGGCTTCTCATAGTCCTTTTCACATCAAGATGGATCAGGGGGTTTACGCGCTACGAAAAGTGATTCCGCCTGCTGCGCTTGATTATACATTCCGTGTGATCGATGCGTCTTTTACGGATGATGCGGTGCGGTTCGGATGGGCATTCATCAAAGAGACCGGTGCCTTACCGGCGACGGAACGAAGCCGGCTGAAGAATCAACAAACGATTCGAAAACATATCGAGGCGGGGACCTTGTTTGGTTTGTTTGACGGTAATCAATTGCTCGCGATGGCATCGTCCAGTCGACCAACCTCTTCCGGCGTGACGATTTCGTACGTCTTTACCCCTCAAAGATGGCGGAAACAAGGCATCGCGTCTTACTTGGTTGCCTGTCTAGCCGATCATTTATTGACAAGCTATCCGATGGTCTCCCTTTACACCGACTGGTCGAACCTGACCTCTAATAAGATTTATCAAGCCATTGGATTTGAACTGGTCGGGCGTTCGGTTCAAATCACGAAACGGCCGAAGTACCAATGACAGGCTAACTGCACGAAAAAGCAGATGCGCTCCCTTGAACAATCAGGAGTGCATCTGCTTGTGTACATAAAAAAGGTATTGATTTAGAATGTCGCGATGATTTTTCCGCGGACGTGACGTTTTGACAGCAACTCAAGGTATTCTGCAATCTCAGATCCAGCAACAACTTTCGTCACGAGGGGATCGAGTTGTTTGTTCGCGACGAGTTGTAAAAGTTCCGACGCCATCAGACCAAGATTGCGAATCGCACGATCATTTTTACTCGCATAAGCGGCTGCGAGCGCGACTTCGTGAATCGACGGCGACAATGTGAACGGTGTGACGACGGAAAGATCTGGACCTCCCGCGATGTAAGCAAGTTGACCGGAAAACGCGAGACGGTCCAAATCATCGGTCGCTTCCTGACGTCCGACCGTATTTAAAATCAAATCGACACCACGTCCATTCGTCCAGTCGCGAATCACCTGCGTGACATCCTCGTTCCGATAATCGATCGCGAGATCAGCGCCTAGCCGTTTGACCCAATCGTGATTATCAGCAGAAGCGGTTGTTGCGACATTGAGCCCCAACCGTTTTGCCAGTTGAATCCCAAAACCACCCACACCACCGGCTCCGGCATGGATCAAAATCGTTTGTTTATCCGTCGTGTTCATTTTTTGATGGATCGCTTCGTAAGCCGTCATCCCGGCGCAGAGAATCGCGGCTGCGTCCGTAAAGCTGACGGCATCCGGAATGTGAGCCAGAGCGCGGGCATCAACGACGACATATTCCGCAAAGGCACCATTTTTTTGAAGATTCGTATGAATCGCCACACGTTCTCCGACTTGGATATCCGTTACGTCCGGTCCCACTTGTTCGACGACGCCTGTCAAATCGACACCCGGAATATGCGGATAACTCCAAGCGGGATTCCGCGTTGCTTTATAATCGACCGGATTCAAGGCGACGGCCTGGACACGAATCAGTGCTTCACCTGCTGATGGAGTCGGTGTTTCGACATCCGTGTATACCCAGTTCTCGACCGTCGTTCCGGTTTCATTAAGCCATGCTTTCATCATCAATACGCTCCTTCCGAGTAGGTTAATTCATATGAATGAGAATACAGTTCGACGAGGTTGCCGAACGGATCTTCGCAGTACACCATCCGGTACGGTTTTTCACCCGGGTAGTATTCCCGAATCGGCATCCGTTGTTTGCCGCCGTGGGCGACGATCTTTTCGACCATGCCCTCGATATCCGGATCTTGAATCGCGTAATGGAAAATACCGGTTTTCCAAAATTCAAAGTTGTTTTCCGGTTGTTCATTGTTTGGGAACTCAAACAATTCAATCCCGACCCGGTCACCCGTTGCCATATGGGCAATGCGGAATTTTTTCCATCCTGCTCCGAATACATCCGTGCACATGACACCGATCGGCGATTCATCCTCAATGACATCGGATGGTTCCATGATGACGTACCATCCCATCACCTCAGAATAAAATGTGATCGCTGCTTCTAAATCCGGGACCGAAAGTCCGATGTGTGAAAAATTGCGTGGATAAGTCATGTTTGTTATCTCCTTTGCTTTTTGATTTACGACAACGATAACTTACGATACACTCGATTGCATAGTACGCACTTTAAAGTAACTACTTGAAGGAGAGACGGTAGCAATGACGGCAGAACAATTTCCAGTCAATCGGGCGCTCGCCATCATCGGCGGAAAATGGCGTCCACAGTTATATTGCACATTAGAGGGCGGTCCGAAACGTTTTCTAGAATTGCATCGGTCAATTCCGGGCATTTCAAGGAAGGTTTTGACGGATCAACTAAAGGAACTCGAACGGCTCGGGATGGTCGAACGGATTGAATTCGATGAAGCAGTCTTGCATGTCGAGTACCGGTTGACAGATGCCGCCTATACGCTGCAACCGGCGATGAAAGGTTTATGTGCGTGGGGAGAAGGGAACTAATCTTTCTGTTGTTATCATAATCTCAGGAGGTCTTTTTAGATGAAGTTGACTTATCATGGACAGTCTACCGTAACCATCGAAACGAACGGACAACATATCGTGATTGATCCGTTTTTCAGCGGCAACGATCAGGCGATGACGAAGCCGGAAGACGTCAAAGCAGATTTCATTTTATTGACGCATGCGCATGCTGACCATATGTTGGATGCGGAAGCGATTGCGAAAGCAACGGGCGCGACGATTGTCGCCACACACGAACTCGCGACGTATCTCAGTTTTAAAGGTCTGAATGTCCATCCGATGAACCTGGGCGGACAGTTTGAATTTCCGTTCGGTAAAGTCAAGCTGACGCAAGCCTTCCACTCTTCGAGCATCATCGATGAAGCGAAGCAGACCATCACATATATGGGGATGCCTGCTGGATTCTTACTGACGATCGAAGACAAAGTGATCTATCATGCCGGCGATACGGCACTGTTCGGTGATATGGCGTTGTATGGTACGCACAATGACATTGATCTTGCCTTTTTACCGATTGGCGATAACTATACGATGGGACCAGAAGATGCCTTGATTGCGGCAGACATGTTACAAGCGAAAGCCATCGTCCCGGTCCATTATGATACGTTCGATTTGATCAAGCAGGATGCCGGTGCCTTTTGTGAAAACTTAGAAGCACAAGGGCAGACAGGACATCTTTTAACGATTGACCAATCTTTGGAGCTATAAAACAAGCGGAGAGAGTGATTCCTGATAGGGAAGGCTCTCTTTTTTGATGCGCTCCATCTTCCGCCCGATGGCAATATGTGAAACATTTCGTATGATTAAGAAGGAATGTTGACAGACGAATCATAAATTCGGAATAATGGGAGAGAATTGGATGGAGGTAGACCGATGGAGGAGAATACGAGTAGAACAGAACGTAAACGAAAACAATCGTCGTTTACTCGATTGAAGGATAAACGACGGAAAGTAGCCGCGTCATTTGATCGGATCGGGGCACGGAAACCGATCCGTCGTCCACTAATCGTCTACGGTTCAGTTGTCTTAGGACTTGTGGTGCTATACACCGTGACGCTGTTTCTGACGACGGATTCCCTGTCTCGAGGAGAAACATTTAAAACGACGAATCGGTATAAAACGTTACAGATTGATGCGCCAAACGCGACAGTCAATTTTGTCCGGAGTACCGATGGAAATGTTCAATTGAAGTTGGTCGACAGTGCGTCGAGCCAAAAACGGCTGAAAATTGGAACGTCAGGAAATACGTTGACGGTAACAGGTCGGGATGGCTTCGCCGCACGACTTGGCAATCGTCCGAGTGAGCAACCCGGGGCATACGCCATTCAAGTCGGGTTACCGAGTTATATGAACCGAGTCGATGTCGACGCAGAGACACTCAAAGGAATGGGGGTATTTGCTAAGACAATTGAAATGACGGCTAAGTCGATGGATTTAAATAAAGTGGATGCCGATGACGTTTCCTTGACAGGTCGAGGAAACATCAAAGTAGAAAACATGAATGCCGTCCATGCGGATGTGACAGCAGAATCGGTCAACTTATCTGACTACGGGGCGAAACTTGATTTGTCCGTGTCGACGATTGACGGTGCCATCCGCTTAAAACCAACGAAAGCCGCAGGGACGATTGCCGTGACGACGGACGGGGACATCAAAGCGAACGACCGGTATACGAAACAAAAAGATGAGGATGTCGCTTTATTTGAGTTATCGAAACAAGAAAAACCAGAAGTAACCGTTGAAAGTGAAGTCGGGCAGGTGACGCTCGAGTGAAGCTACAGTTTCGTGTCGGTCTCCGGACGATTAAAACCGGAATTGCAGTCGCGATTGCCCTCAGTTTTTCTTGGTATGTGTTCGGAATTTACTCCGGCATGGGCGCGGTGGCGGCAATCGTTGCCATGCAACCGACGATTCATCGTTCGTTTAAGATCGTCTTTAACCGGATTTTCGGGACGATTCTTGGATTAGTCTGTGGACTAGCCGTCGTTGCGACGCTTGGTGCCAATCCGTTGACGATTGGACTAGCCGTCATCGTCTCGCTTGTCTTTAACTCGATGATTGGCCGGACGGATATGTCGACGTTTGCCGCTTTTGCGATTGTCCTGATGTTTGAGAGTCCGACGGCCGATTATGCGCATTATGCGTTGACGCGTTCGTTATTGACAGTAGTGGGTGTCTTGTCGGCCGTCGCCGTCAATTATATCGTGTTTCCACCGCATTACGAGGAACGTTTGTTGACGTTCGTCAAACAAACGACGAAACAATTAATGGAAGATTGGCGTAGTTTGGTCAAAGATGATTCGAAATTACTGGCTGTTCGCAAACAAGTCTTAAAACATGAAGAGATGATCATCATGTTACAAGAGGATCAAAAGTACCCGCTTGTTGCCAGCGGTCAAAGTGAAGCGTTCATTCAATTGAAGCAGCTGGTCGATTTGGAGGATAAGTTGCTCCTGCTACTTGAAAGCATCGCGAGTCACCGGGATCTTCCGATGTCGGATGAACAGGAAAAAAGATTAGGGCAAGAAATCGACTTTCTTCTGAGCCATCATTATGATGTGATTTTTTCACATGACCGAAACCAATCGCTGTTCACCTTCGATCAAGAAGTGAGTGAGGCAAAAGATATCATTAACGGACACTTGCTTGATTACCGGGAACAACTCGGAAAAATGAAATGACAAATGCCGCTCTCGTTGTTGAATGAAACAACGAGAGCGGCATTTTGGAGTTGATGTTTCTATTAATGAACACGGAGCGATTGAACAAGATCCGCGTCCGGTGTCACATACAGCGTCGTTTGATCCGTATAGATGACAAATCCGGGTTTCGCACCACTCGGCTTTTTCACATGCCGGAGTTCCGTGAAATCGACCGGGACTTGGCTCGAATCACGGGCGTTCGAATAGTAGGCGGCGACGACGGCCGCTTCCTTCAACGTCGTTTCATCCGGCTGTTCACTTCGGATGATGACGTGTGACCCTGGAATATCTTTTGTATGCAACCATGTCTCAGAACGACGCCCGAATTTAAACGTCGCGTAATCGTTTTGTTTATTGTTTTTCCCGACAAAAAACGGAATTCCGGTCGAGGATTGATACGCTTCGAGTTTTGGAACAAGCGGTTTCTTTTTCTTTTTGCTGCGTTCGCGGACATATCCTTCTTCGACGAGTTCTTCGCGCATTTCTCGAATGTCTTCAGGTGAAGCGACATCGAGTTGGGCGAGCAGGGCTTCGAAGTAGTCAATCTCAAGCTGGTTTTTTTCAAGTTGTTTCGCGACTTCGATTTTAGCCGTTTTTAATTTATTGTAGCGTTTGTAATACCGCTGTGCATTTTCATTCGGAGAGAAACGAGGATCGAGAGCAATCGTAATCTCTTTGCCGTCTTCCTCATAATAATCAACGACCGTTGCTTCTTTCATTCCCCGTTGTAACTGATACAAATATGTCGTCAGTAATTCACCTTTATGTTTCAGTTCATCCATCTTATCCGTTGCTGCAAGGTCTCGTTCTAACTTCGATCGTTTGAGAATATTTTTATCGTATTCACTTTTGATGAAACGTTCCAAGTCGGCAGCTTGCTGTTTGACCCGGTCCCGATTGGATTTTTGATGGAAAAAGGCATCGAGGACATCGCCACTCGAAGTAAACGTTTTTTCATCGATTACTTCACCATGATGAAGGGCAACAGGAGAAAATCGTTCTTTGCCGTTTTCCAGGCGTTGTAAATAATAAGGGCCGGTCAATTCATCAAGAATAGACTGGGTCGCTTGAGCAAGAGAGGTCCGGTTCGCCAGTCCAGCACGTGAGACGATCTCGGTCGTGATTTGAGGCGAAAACCCGCTGAACAGACCTAACAATTGGCGATCCAGTTTTCCAGCATTCCAATCAATCCGGTGTAACGTTTGTTCGATGTCACCGGTCAACGGATCGACTTTATCTTGTTCCGGGGGCAATTGATACTGCAAGCCGGGCATGATGGTCCGGAACGTATTTTGACTAAGGGGAAGATGTTTGATGGCATCTAAAATCTTGTCTTGTCCATCCGTCAATAAAATGTTGGAATGGCGTCCCATCAATTCAATGTAGAGTTTTTTTGCTTCCTCATCACCGAGTTCATTTCGTGAGCGGACGCGCATCAAAATGATTCGGTCACGACCGAGTTGCTCAATCGATTCGATGAAGCCCCCTTCAAGATGTTTCCGAAGCATCATACAAAACATCGGTGGTTCACTTGGATTCGTTGTTGTCTCTGATGTCAGATGAAGTCTTGCATACATGGCATTCGCCGATGCGAGTAACATCACGTTTTTTCGTTCTGCCCGGACACTGAAAATCAGATCGAGTGCATACGGTTGATGTATTTTGTTGATCCGTGCTCCAACGAGCGGTTGGAGTTCGCGGACGACACGTGTCGTCATGAGTCCATCAAAAGCCATGAAATTACCTTCTTTCTTGATTTCGTTTCCACTTTCTAAAGGTAACAGAAAGCGCTCTGTTATGGTATGATTAAGCAGTCGAGCTGAAAAAGACCACTTGCGAACTTCCTATCTCTACTGCTAATATGAAACAATGTGAAGTTTGTTAGATGGAGGGGTTCTGAAGTGATTTTTAAAGAGCGTGGCTTATTACTCGTATTGTCTGGTCCGAGTGGTGTTGGTAAAGGAACAGTTTGCCGTGCATTACGCGAAGATGAAGACAATAATTTGCATTATTCGGTGTCCTGTACGACACGCAAACCACGTGAGGGAGAAGTGGACGGTGTCCATTATTTCTTCAAGACACGTGACGAATTCGAGGGTATGATTGCCAATAATCAATTGCTAGAACATGCTGAATTCGTAGGGAACTATTATGGAACACCTGTTGAATGGGTCAATAAAATCTTAGATGAAGGAAAAGATGTCATCTTAGAAATTGAGGTCCAAGGTGCGATGCAGGTCAAGGAACATTTCCCAGAAGCTGTATTCCTGTTTTTGGCTCCGCCAAGTTTACAGGAACTGCGTAATCGCCTTGTCGGTCGCGGAACGGAATCGGAAGAAGTCATCAAGCAACGTCTGCTCGTTGCAAAAGAAGAGATTGAGATGATGGATGCCTATGATTACGTCGTCACGAATGATGAGATCCATAAAGCATGTGATAGAATTCAAGCAATCGTCACCGCAGAACATTGTAGCCGGGAACGCGTTGCGTCCTTGTATAAAAAAGCCATGGAGGTTAAATAACATGTTATATCCATCAGTAGACGAGCTTCAAAAGAAGGTACCTTCGAAATACACGATCGTCACGGTAGCAGCGAAACGTGCACGTCAAATTCAAGACGGGAAACGTGTGAAAGTAGCAAACCCGAAATCATACAAACCAGTCGGAAAAGCGCTCGAAGAACTCTTTTCTGGTGAAGTCGTGGTTACGAACCAACCGCAAGACTAATTTTGAAGCAGCCACTTCTCATTGTGGCTGTTTTTTTCAATAAGGAGGAATTCATCATGCTAACGAATCGTAACATCCTATTATGTGTCGGAGGAGGAATTGCCTCGTACAAAGCAGCTGCGTTAGCCTCTAAGTTAGTCCAGGCAGGGGCGAATGTCAAAGTCGCGATGACGAAAAATGCGCAACAGTTCGTCGGGAAAACGACGTTTGCGGCGTTGACACGGAAACCGGTCTATGACGATGTCTTCATCGAGCATGATGCATCCAAGATTGCGCATATCGATTTAGCAGATGAAGCCGATTTGATTGTCGTTGCACCAGCAACAGCCAATCTGATTGCGAAACTAGCGAATGGAATCGCAGACGACTTCATCACGACGACGATTTTAGCCGCAACCTGTCCGGTCGTCGTTGCACCGGCGATGAATGTCAATATGTTAGAACATCCGGCGACGGTGCGAAATATGGAACGGCTGATGGCAGACGGAGTCCAATTGATCGCACCAGGCGTCGGGAATTTGGCGTGCGGATGGATCGGAAAAGGCCGTTTACCTGAACCGGAGGAATTAGTCGAGACCTTGTCTGGTTTGTTTCAAGCGAAAAAATTAGAAAATCGTCACGTGTTGATCAGTGCCGGTCCGACGATTGAACGGATTGATCCGGTTCGTTATTTGACGAATGATTCATCTGGAAAGATGGGAATTGCATTAGCAGAAGCCGCACGTGATGCGGGCGCACTGGTGACGCTTGTCCATGGTCCAATTCGGGGAACACTGCCTTCTGGCATCACGACAATTGACGTCGAGTCAGGTGACGAGATGTTAGAAATGATGTTAACGCATTATGACCAGCAAGACCTTGTCATCATGGCGGCTGCGGTCGCGGATTATCGACCAACCGTCACTTATGATCGAAAACAAAAGAAAATCGATGGACCGTTACGGATTGAGCTAGAAGAGACGACCGACATCTTACGCACACTTGGGGAACGGAAGACGACACAAGTTCTTGTTGGCTTTGCAGCTGAAACGGAAAATCTGGAACATCATGCGCAGCAAAAATTAATTCGAAAACAGGCGGATTTCATCGTGGCGAACGATGTTTCACGGGCAGACATTGGTTTTTCAAGTGATGAAAATCAAGTGACCGTATACGGAAAAGACGAGACGGTCACCCCATATGCGCAACAGTCAAAAACGACATTAGCCCAAAACTTGATCAAACAGTTTGCTGAGGCATTACGATGATTGCTGAAGTCATCGTCGATGTGGCAGCAGCGACGGTCGATCGACCATTCGACTATGAAGTGCCAGCATTATGGCAAAATCTTGTTGTACCGGGTATGCGAGTCGAAGTTCCATTTGGTCCACGCGCATTGCTTGGAATCGTCGTGGCGGTCAAAGCGGAGACGGAACTCGCCCGGACGAAACCGATTGTCCGTGTGCTCGATGAAACGCCCACCTATACGGAAGAGTTACTGCAGTTGTCATCTTATTTAGCGGAGACGACGCTTTGTTATCAGGCGACTGCATTACTTGCGATGTTACCGGCTGCCTTGAAAGTCAGTTATGATAAACTGATTTTGACGGAGAATCCACGATTGTCCGCCTGGAATCATAAAAAAATCAGTCAGTTTCCAAGCGAAGTCCAACAACAAATCTTACTGGCTGCACAACAAGGTGAACTTCAATTACAACCTATCGTCAAAGAAAAAAAGACGACCAAAACGGACAAACGCATCCGGCTGCTCGATGGAACGATCGAATTGTCAAAACAAGCAACGAAGCAGATTGTGCTTCGTGATTATCTGATGGAACGGCAGGAAGTCCTCTGGAGTGAAGTGATGCATGAACTCGATTTGACGGTCAGCATCATCAACAGTCTAGAAAAAAAAGGGGTCATCGGGGTGGAGACGATTGATGTCAACCGCAATCCCTATGAACATCTGGTTCAGGATATTTTTGTCCCGTCGATGTTGACGGACCACCAACAACAGGCCGTCGACGCGATCACTCGACCGGATGAGACAAGTACCTTCTTATTGCATGGTGTGACGGGAAGTGGAAAAACGGAAGTGTATCTGGAGTCGATTCACACGATGCTTGAACGTGGACGACAAGCGATGTTGCTTGTCCCGGAAATCAGTCTGACACCGATGATGGTCAAACGATTCAAACGCCGGTTCGGGGAACGGGTCGCTGTTCTCCACAGTGGTCTGTCGTTAGGTGAGAAGTATGATGAATGGCGTAAGATTGCCCAAGGTGAAGTCGACGTCGTCGTCGGGGCACGATCCGCGATTTTTGCACCGTTGACGAACATCGGTGTCATCATTTTAGATGAGGAACATGAAACGACATACAAACAGGAAGAAAATCCGCGATATCATACACGGGACGTCGCCACCTGGCGTGCGGCCTATCACCGTTGTCCCGTTGTTCTCGGAAGTGCGACACCGATTCTTGAAACGTATGCCCGTGCTCAAAAGGGTGTCTACCGGTATTTACCCCTCAAGGAACGGTTTGGGGGAGAACTTCCCCCTGTTGATATCATCGATATGCGCAAAGAACTCGAGCGTGGGAATCGAACACCGTTCAGTCTTCCGCTTATCGAAGGAATCAAACGACGGATTGAACGGGGCGAACAGACCGTTTTGTTACTGAATCGTCGGGGTTATACGACGTTTGTCTTGTGCCGGGATTGCGGAGAAACACTTCAATGTCCGCATTGTGCTGTCAATTTGACCTACCATCAACATCAAGATTGTCTGAAGTGCCATTATTGTGGTTTTGAGGCTCAAATGCCAAAAACCTGTCCGGCGTGCGAGTCGAAGAAAATTCGTCAGTTTGGTACCGGCACACAAAAAATCGAAGAAGAATTAGCGCATTTGATTCCGGAAGCAAAAATCATCCGGATGGATCAGGATACGACGTCGCGAAAAGGGGCGCATGAAAAATTGCTCAATGCCTTTGAACGCGGTGAAGGAAATATCCTGCTCGGAACACAAATGATTGCCAAAGGTCTGGATTTCCCGAATGTGACGTTAGTTGGTGTGATCGCGGCGGATGCAACACTTGGAATCCCTGATTTTCGGGCCAGTGAGCGGACGTTTCAACTGATCACCCAAGTGTCAGGACGGGCAGGACGGGGGGCGCTCGCTGGACAATCCATCATCCAGACGTACAATCCAGAACATTACGTCATTCAAACCGCTAAACAGCATGATTATGAAGCGTTTTACAAACGTGAGATGCAACTTCGGAAACTCGGGGGTCATCCGCCGTTCTGGTTTTTAGGATTGATTACGATTTCAGCGGCACATCCGCTCGAAGCGCAGGCGGAAGCAGAAGCAATTGCTTTGGAACTCCGGCACTTGGAGTCCGACGATCTGATTGTCAATGGTCCACTTGAAGCACCGCTTGCACGATTAAAAAACATGTATCGGCAACAAGTCATTTTAAAACATAAAGGTCAAGAAGACGTGCGGGAGGCACTCCGCGCGATGCTTGCATTACGCATCAAACAAAAAGTCCAAGTAACAGTGGATTTAAATCCATTTGTATTCATGTGAGGTGGCAGTATGTATAAAGTTGTAGAAGTACCAAATGACGTATTGCGTCAACAATGTCAACGCGTCACGAAATTCGATAAAAAGTTAGCTAAGATGATTGATCGGATGTTTGACACGATGTATGAATATGACGGTGTAGGACTTGCGGCACCGCAAATCAATCAGCCGATTCGTGTTGCAGTCGTCCATACGGATGATGAAACCGGACCGGTTGAGTTGATCAATCCGGAAATCATCGAAGCAAGTGGTTCAGAAATCGATGATGAAGGCTGTCTTAGTATGCCGGGGATTTTCGGTCCGGTCGAACGGTTCGAGCAAATCGTCGTCAAATCCCAAGACCGTCTCGGGCGAAGCATAAAAATTAAGGCAAATGGCTTTTTTGCACGTGCGATTCAACATGAGATGGATCATTTAGACGGAATCCTGTTTACCGATAAGCTCGTCGAAAAACCACGCGTCGTCTTTATGGGCACACCGGAATTTGCTGCGAATACGTTACGAGAAGTCATCGATGCCGGATACGATGTAGTGGGGGTTGTCTCTCAACCGGATAAACCGGTCGGGCGTAAACGTGAAATTAAACCGACACCGGTCAAGGAAGTGGCGCTGGCTCATGACATTCCAGTTTTGCAGCCGATTAAAATTCGTGAAGACTATCAGGCTTTACTCGACTTGAAACCAGATCTGATCATTACGGCAGCTTATGGACAAATCGTTCCGACTGCGGTTCTTGAAGCACCACGATTTGGCGCGATCAATGTCCATGCCTCGTTGCTTCCGAAGTATCGAGGTGGTGCTCCGATCCACCAGGCCATCATCGACGGGGAAACCGAGACAGGCGTCACGATCATGTATATGGTCGACCGTCTCGATGCCGGCGATATGTTGTCAAAAATCATTGTCCCGATCGAAGAACGGGATACGGTTGGAACGATGTTTGATAAACTTAGTGCCGCTGGTGCCCGACTGTTGATTGAGACGTTACCGCAGTTGATTGCGGGGACGTTGACACCGGAAGCACAGCGAGAAGAAGATGTGACGTTTTCTCCGAACATCAGCCGGGAACGAGAACGACTCGATTTCTCACGTCCAGGGGAAGACCTTTACAATCAGATTCGCGGCATGAATCCTTTCCCGAGTGCCTATACGACACTTGGTACGGACCGGTTGAAAGTCTATTTTGCAGAAAAAGTCCCAGGAACCGGTACGCCAGGAGAAATCATTGCGCTTGAAGCAGACGGTCCGGTCATCGCGACAGGATCAGGAATGGCTCTGAAATTGACGGATTTACAACCAGCGGGCAAAAAACGGATGGATGGCACGACATTCATGCGAGGTGTCGGACAGACACTCATGATCGGACAGAAAGTAGGCGAACAAGCATGAACGTCAGAGATGCAGCAGTCACAACATTATTGAAAATCGGACAAGGTGGGGCTTTTTCCACGATTTCCGTCCACCAGATGCTCGAGAAACGAGCCATTGCCAAAGCCGATGTCGGTTTATACACGGAACTCGTCTATGGCACGCTCAGCCGTGAATTGACACTCGACTATATTTTAGAACCATTTTTAGCGTCTCAAAAAAAATTAGACCCGTTCATGCGTCCGTTGCTTCGGATGAGCGTTTATCAACTGTTTTATCTTGACCGGATTCCTGATCACGCTGTCATCAATGAAGCAGTAGAGATTGCCAAGACTCGTGGCAAGCCACATATCGCCAAAGTCGTCAACGGTGTTTTACGGAATGTCTTGCGAAAAGGGAAACCTGATTTTTCGACGATATCCTCTACCGTACAGCGAATCAGTATCGAGACCAGTCATCCGGCATGGCTCGTTGAACGGTGGATTGAATTGTTTGGAGAAGACGAGACATGGCAGATGTGCCGTCTGAACAATGAACCGGCACCTGTAACGGTTCGTGTCAATCAAAGACGGGCAGACAGACAAGAAATGATTCAATTATTAGAAGAACAGGGTGTCATCGCGAAACTAGCGCATGCGGCGCCAGATGGACTGGAAATCATCAGTGGCAGTGTCCAACAAACAGACTTACTGGAGCGGGGCTATCTGTCACTTCAAGATGAAAGCTCGATGCTGGTCGCATCTGCTGTTGGTGCGCAAGCGTCTGATCGGGTATTGGACAGTTGTGCCGCGCCAGGCGGGAAGGCCATGCATATTGCGGAAGGATTGACGACAGGTTCTTTGTTCGCACTTGACCTTCATCCCCATAAAGTGAAATTACTTGAAAAACAAGCGAAGCGATTGGGTCTAGAGACGGTTCAGACAGACGTACTCGATGCACGACAAGCGGGAAGCCGTTTCGACCCAGCATCGTTTGATCGTATTCTCGTTGATGCACCGTGTTCAGGACTTGGTGTGATTCGCCGGAAACCTGATATCAAATGGACAAAACGTCCGGAGGATCTGACACAGTTACCGGTCATTCAACGTCAGATCATTGAAGCCGTCCTCCCACTCGTCAAGACCGGTGGAACGTTTGTCTACTCGACCTGTACGATGGATCCGCTCGAAAACGAACAGCAGACGGAGTATATCCTCAGTCAAGGGTTTGAATTTGATGAAGGTTTCAAAACGCGGATGCCGGAATCGGTCCAATCTTTGATTGGTGAACGGGCAGAATTGAAACTCTTGCCGACGACGCTCGGAACGGATGGTTTTTATATCGCTGCCTTCAAAAAAACGATTTGAAGAATGGATGATCAGAAACGAAGAGGAGGACGGGTATGGAGTTAGCTTATTTGACGACGACCGGAAAGGTCCGTTCAAAAAATGAAGATACTGTCTTGTTGGTAGGGGATGCGAAACAAGGATTGGCAGTTGTTGCAGATGGTATGGGCGGGCACGCAGCTGGTGAGACGGCGAGTGCGATCGTTCGACAGATTTTTGCAGAGGCCTATACCGAGATGCCGAACCGACCGATGGAACTGTCTTCTTGGATTGAACAATTGGTGAAAGAAGCGAATACGCAAATCCTACGTTTTTCTAAAATCGAGAACTTATCAATTGTCGGGACGACGATGGCCTGTGTCTGTTGGTCAGATAATCTGCTCGTCATTGGTCATGTCGGAGATAGTCGGGTGTATGCGCTCGAAGAGGGACAGCTCAAACAACTGACCGACGACCACTCGTATGTCAACATGTTGAAACAGCTAGGCGAATTATCGGAAGCGGAGCTTGAGAATCATCCCCGTCGTAATGTCATCACACGATCGGTTGGTTCGAATGAATCCGTTGATGTCGACATCCAAGTCCGAGACGCACCAGATTATGACATCGTCTTAGTCTGCAGTGACGGATTATCGGATGAAGTCCCCCACGACGTGATGCAGCGACTCCTAAAAGCAGATGAGTCGCTCGAGACAATCGTCGAACGTTTAGCATCAGAGGCAAATGAGCGGGGGGGCGCAGACAACATTACGATTGCTGCAATCCGTTTTAAAGAAAGAGAGAGGATCTGAATATGCGTTACGGAGATCGATTGAACGACCGCTACCGCATAGAACGGTTAGTTGGAAATGGCGGAATGGCAAACGTTTATCAGGCATATGATGAAATCTTGAATCGAACTGTCGCAATCAAAATTTTACGTACTGAGTTTTCACACGATGAACAATTCATTCGGCGATTTGAACGAGAAGCACATGCTGCGACAAGTTTAAATCATCCAAATATCGTTGCGGTGTATGATGTAGGGGAAGAAGAAGCCATTTATTATATCGTGATGGAATACATCGACGGGATGACACTGAAAACCTATTGTGAAGGTCAGGCCTTACCAGTGTCAAAAGCGATTGACATCATTCGTCAGATTTGTGATGCGATTGACCACGCGCATGCGCATCGGATCATCCATCGCGACATTAAACCACAGAACATGCTTGTCCGTGAGGATGGGACCGTAAAAGTTACGGATTTCGGAATCGCCGTCGCCATGTCAAATGCAACCTTGACGCATACGATGTCTGTCTTAGGATCGGTTCATTACTTTTCACCAGAACAGGCAAAAGGAAAATTTGCCGATGAAAAATCAGATATTTATTCGCTGGGAGCTGTCCTGTATGAACTCGTGACCGGACAAGTTCCGTTCGAAGGCGATTCGCCGGTGGCTGTCGCCTTGAAGCACCTTCAAGACACAGCACGGCGACCGACGGCACTAAATCCTGCCGTCCCACAAGCACTCGAGAATTGTATCATGCAAGCCTTGGCGAAGGCCCCACACGATCGACAACAGTCAGTCGCAGCGTTCAAGGAAGACATGATAACCGCGATGTCTGCCGAGCGAGCAAATGAAGGGATTCGCGGAGACGATCAAATGGAACAAACGATGGTACTCAGCCCGGTTTCCCTACCGACAGAAGATACTGCACAGACAGCATCGATCCCGAAAGTCGCAACCGTCACTCCGAAACCGGAAAAGAAGAAAAAACGCGGCTGGTGGTGGGTCTTGCTGATTCTTTTATTAGTAGGGGGAGCGGCGACCACGTTTGCGATGTGGCCTGATCCGACAGTCGTTGTTCCGGATGTGGCAGGGGAAGATGCGGATGAAGCAGAAACGACACTTGAGAAACTAGGTTTTCTCGTCGAGTCGACCGAACGCTCAAGTGATACGGTGGAAGAAGGTTTCGTCATCAGTCAATCTCCACGCGAGAAAGCAACCGTCAAAAAAGGTTCGACCGTCAATCTTGTTGTTTCGACAGGAAGTGATCCGGTTGAAGTTCCGGATGTGACAGATGAGACAGAGAAAAAAGCCATTGCCATACTTAAGGATAGTGGATTTGAGAAAGTCGATATCGAACGAGAAGAGTCAGAAGACATCAAACGTGGGAACGTCATCCGACAGTCGATTTCAGCTGGAACAGAAGTCATTGCCAAAGAACAGATGATCACGATCACGGTTTCAAACGGATCGTCGACGTTTGTCTTAAAGGATCTGACAGACTTGTCGAGCGCCGAAGCGAAAGCTTATCTTGACGAGACGGGACTAGACGGAACGTTTGAACAAGAATTCTCAAGTGACGTCGCGCTGGATCAAGTGATTCGACAGTACCCGCAAGCGGGCGCGCAAGTGGAACCCAATGATTCGGTGACCGTCTTCATCTCACGTGGCGAAGAAGAAAAAACGGTTACGGCTACATTCCCTGAAAAAGTGGTGTATGATGGCATCAGTGAAGAAGAAGAACCCGCTCCTCGTCAAGTCATCCGGATTGAAACGGAGGACGCGAAGGGCAAACGAACAGTCATCGAAGAATCGATTGATCAAGATGAAACATTTGATGTTCCGTTGACGATTGATCCAGGTGACGAAGGAAAGATTACGATTTATAAAGACGATGAAGTATATCGCTCCAAAACGATTACGTACAATCAGGCAAAATCACAAGAATAATGGGCAGGAAAATAATCCTGCCAACAGGAGGGCACAGGATGGCAGAAAGTCGAATCGAAGAAAATCGGGATGGGACGATTATTCGTTTGCAAGGTGGATTTTATGATGTCATGACACCTCAGGGTGAAATTCGATCACGGGCACGTGGTAATTTCAGAAAACGAGGCATCAGTCCGGTTGTAGGGGATGAAGTCGTGTTACACATCGAAAGTGAAACAGGATACATTTTGGAAGTAAAAGAACGGCAAAATTTCTTAGTCCGACCACCGGTTGCGAACATCGATCAAGCACTTTTGGTCGTCTCAGCAGCAGAACCCGATTTTTCTGCACATCTCCTTGACCGCTTTCTTGTTTTGATTGAAGCGAAGGACATTCAGCCGATCATCATCTTGACGAAGATGGATTTATTGCAGGGGAAAACAGCACAGGAAGTAAACGAAGCGATTGCTGCGTATCGAAAAATTGGTTATCACGTGGTCGAGACTTCAAGTGAGACATTGCTTGGTGTCGAACTTGTTCGTCCACTACTCAAGGATAAGACCAGTGTCTTGGCCGGACAGTCCGGCGTAGGTAAAAGTTCATTGTTGAATGCCTTAGAACCGGCGTTAGCGCTTGAGACGAGTCATATCTCAAAATCACTTGGACGCGGTCGGCATACGACGCGCCACGTGACGTTGATTCCACTTGGTGAAGGATTGATCGCCGATACACCTGGTTTTTCGAATCTCGATTTCCCACATGAGATGGAGCTTGAGGAATTACGGTGGTGTTTCCCAGAGTTCGTTGCTTTACAAGATGACTGTAAATATCGAGGTTGCCTTCATCTGAATGAACCGGGGTGTGCGGTCAAGGTTGCCATGGAAGCGGGCGAAATCATGCCTTCCCGGTATACGAATTATGGTATGTTTGTAGAGGAAATCAAGAATCGGACGCGGAGGTATTAAGATGATTAAAATCGCACCATCAATCTTATCAGCAGATTTTGCAAACTTAGAGCGGGACGTTAAAGCCGTTGAAATGGCCGGAGCGGATTATATCCACTTCGATGTCATGGACGGACAGTTCGTTCCGAATATCTCGTTTGGTCTACCGGTCTTAAGCAGTTTGCGTCAAAAAACAGACATGGTTCTCGATGTTCATTTGATGATTGACCGTCCGGAAAACTTCGTCGAAGCATTTGTTGCGGCAGGGGCCGATATCGTGACGTTTCATGTCGAAGCAACGAATCATGTCCATCGTGTCCTTCAACAAATTAAAGCAGCGGGAGCTAAGGCTGGGGTAGTACTCAATCCACATACGCCCCTTTCAGCGATTGAGCATGTGTTAGAAGACGTTGATATGGTCCTATTGATGACAGTTAATCCAGGTTTCGGTGGTCAAGCATTTATTCCGGGTGTCATGAAAAAATTAAAGCAACTGGCCGCCTTGAAAGCAGAACAAAATCTATCATTTGAGATTGAAATCGATGGTGGCGTCAACGCCGAGACGGCGAAGTTATGTATCGAGAACGGTGCAAACGTCCTTGTTGCGGGATCCGCCATCTACAATACACCGGATTATGCAGAAGCAATCACTAGTATTCGGAACGCTGCTCACGTATAATAAACAAGAAATCAAAATTAAATGATGACCGCAAGGGGTGTCGCGTCAAGCGGCTGAGAGAAGTGATCGGACTTTAACCCTTCGAACCTGTTCCGTTCAGACGGACGTAGGGATGTGGCGCACGCAGGCAGTACGGCGTCCGTCGTACTGCCTTTTTGCCGTCCTGCGATTTTATTTTTAGGAGACGAATTGTAATATTAAGTGCAACACCTGACGGAAAACACAAAAAGCCCATAACGGCCTCGTGTAGAATGGAGTTACCACACCACATT
>NZ_JACSMT010000091.1:0-1608 GCF_018618815.1 Exiguobacterium sp. s128
TATCTAATATTCATCGCACCGACTAAATCTCTGTGCTTTTTGAATCCACATGGACAAAAATAGGTTCGATCTTTCGCTTTGTTTCTTTTACCGCAAGAAGGGCATGTCTGAGATGTATAGGCCGGATTGACATACTCGACCTTGATTCCGTCCAGACTTGCTTTGTATTCAATGAATGTTGCTAGGCGATAGAACGACCATGTATGCAGATTCTTATTGTTTTTACGGCTTGTTCTTGCCGTCTGCCGGATGTTCGCCAGTCTTTCTAGGCGAATGACAGAAACGTTATTCTCTTTCGCAAATGAAACGATCGCACGACTTACCTTGTGATCTTTGTCTCTCATCCAGCGTTGCTCTTGATTATTTAGTTTCTTGATTGCGTTCAGCTTCTTCTTTTGACCGAGCTCTTTCCGTCTCGTACGAAACTTGCGTTTCATGTATTTGTTCTCGCGTCCGTTCCCGAAGAACCTCGCCTTGTCGCCATCATTCGTTGCGACTGCCGGGACTTTCAAACCCAGATCCACACCGAGAACCTTGGAGCCGGTCTTCTCGGTCGTGAGAAGCGTGACAGCGATCTGGGCAATCCATTTGTTCGACTTCTTCGTGATGCGTAGCGTTCCCAACTTATTATTCAGGAGTGAGAAATTGCGATTGTGTTTATCGACCATTTCTGCTTTGATTGCCATCTTCTTTGCTTTACCGTCCATCATGATCGGGAGAGAAATCGACTCGAAATCGAACGAATAGTTCTGGTTGTTCCATGTGCAGTAGGGTTTCTTGAGAATAGGGATGATTTTGAATTTGGATTTCTTGACTTTCTTGAAGAGGCTTTGGGCGTCTTTGATGACTTGGTTCTTGACGGCGCTAGGCAAATGAGACTGGACATTCTTGCTCGTCAGCTTAAGCATCGTTTCTGCCTCTACCATATCTGAGACAAGTTGGTTGGCCGTGTGGATATAAGTTCCCATCATACGCTTCAAAATAGATTGTTGTACTTTGGTAGGACGAAGTTTGATGTTCACCGTTAATGTCTGATTCAAGGTGTCACCCCCTTGTTTTTTGTTGCTCGACATAACGCTTGATTGTTTCGCTCGACACATTTCCGGCGGTCGAAACGAAGTAGGAACGCGTCCAAAGACTTGGCAAGTGTTGAAGATGAGGAAATTCCGCTCTTAATTTTTTAGATGTCACGCCTTTGATTTTTGCCATAATATCAGCAGGACTGAGTGTTGGTGGGGCATTGAGGAACAGATGTGTATGATCTTGATCGCATTCTAAGGCGATTGTATTGATTTCTAAGCTTTCACATATCTCATGCACCAATTCTTTGAAACGTCCTTCTACATCGTTTCGACGGAATATTTTCCTTCTATATCGAGGGCAAAAAACGAAATGATAATTGATCAGAGAAACGGTGGTCTGGGTTCTTCGATAGTTGTTTTTCATATTTACAATGTATCATTTCAAATAACTTACTGCAACGCAAAAAAAGATTTTCGGATACATGAAGTGCCAGAACCTTCGGCTTCTTTGTGGGCACTCCGTATCCGACCGAGCTTTCATCCCACCCCTAAAGGAGTGGGCTTTCCCGCTCAAAAATTCTGTAAT
>NZ_JACSMT010000092.1:0-1603 GCF_018618815.1 Exiguobacterium sp. s128
CCATAGATGTCAACTTAAGAAAATGACTAACTTCTTTTGAAAGATGGTATGGAATACTAACCCTACGAGAGGAGTTTTTTATATGCCAGTCCGAGAGAAATTCGATTTCCTCGACCAATTATTTACGTTTTTAGAACCAACTAAGATCAATCAGTTGGCGAAAGAGACCGGATTTATACAACGGAAACGGAAATTGGATGCGAATGACTTCTTATCACTGCTCTTCGGGATTCACGGAAATCTCGTCGATCACAGCCTTCAAGAATTGAGCACGAAGTGCGCCGTGAATCAAGAAATCGAGATTAGTCGTGCCGCACTTGACAAAAAATTCACCAAGGCTGCCGTATTATTTCTCCAACGACTGGTGAGCGAGTTACTCGATACAGAACGAATACTTTCACTCACACGTCATCCGCTCAGTGAAGACTGGCCGTTCACCACCCTTCGGGTATTAGATGGTACGCATGATGCGGTTCCTGATTTGATGCTGAAAAAAGTACAAAAGACTCGGCAGACTTCGGTCAAAATCCAACATGAATACGATCTATTGACTGGACGCGCTACATTTTTACGTATTGATCTTCAGAACGTCAATGACACTATCAGCGGTGCGCAACGAATCCCATTTTTGAGTGCGAACGAGTTGTGTCTTCAGGATCTTGGATATTTTCATTTAAAATCGTTCGAAAGTATTCGAGAAAAAGAGAGTTACTTTCTGACACGCTTTCGGAGTGACGCCTATTTAGCTGTCGTCAATCCTTCTCCAAAGTATCACCCGAATGGTAAGAAAGTGGAAAGTAGTCGATATCTACGCGTTGATCTTGTCGCACTCAGTCGCGCGATGGATCCGAATGAAATCATAGAACTAGAGGAAGTTTATTTCGGAAGGGATTCACATTTTCAGGCACGTTGTATCCTGTTCCATCAGGACCAGGATCAGAAAGAAAAACGGCTCCTCAAAATTGAGCGACGAGCTAGTCGAAGTCGAACGCCAATGAGACCGATTGTCCGTGATTTAGCAGGGACTACTGGGTACATGACCAACCTACCGGATTCTATTTCACCAAAACAGCTCGTCGAGCTGTATCGATTACGTTGGCAAATCGAATGGGAGTTCCGTACGCTGAAGTCCTTTCTAGGACTGGATCACTTTCGACTGATGAAACAAGAGCGATGGCTCTGTCATGTATATGGAACGTTATTAATTTTTCTCCTCAGTCAACTCATGGCTTGCCAGCTTCGTAACGCTATTTGGGAAGAAGAGAAAAAAGAAATCAGTGAAGCAATTGCAATCCGGTGCTTCGCTTGTCACTTCATTCCAAAAATGTATGAGGCACTTCGACAAAAAAAGACGCCACAGGCGTTCATCCCATTGATCACTCGTCTATTGACAAGGACTGCGCGAAAGCCGAATTCCGCTATGGGGACCGCCATGAAGCGTCTTCAATTCAAGTAGCACATGGATCAGTTAAATCCCCAAAAAAGAGAGGCTTTTTTGGGGTGCTTACAATTATCTTTTCCGCTAATCATCCGAATGAAACGCATCAGGAATAAAAAATGAGAGCTTTCTCAACTCATCTTTTGGCTAAGTTGACATCTATGG
>NZ_JACSMT010000093.1:0-1578 GCF_018618815.1 Exiguobacterium sp. s128
GCATCGCGCCGCATCGCTTCGCTGCTGGGTCGCTCCTGCTTGTTTTTCCCTAGGAAGCGATTTCGAGCGAACAAACGCTTTTTCTTTCACGCTTCCGGGTATACAACTAGCATAGATATTCGAAAGAGGAGGAATTCTTATGATGGGAAAAAGAGGCCAACATCATCGTTCTGAGAACATCACCATCACATTGGAACAATTGGTCCCGCAGGACCATCTCGTTCGAAAAGTAGATCAGGTCATGGACTTTGAATTCATCTATCCTTTAGTAGAGAAACTGTATTGTGAAAATAACGGAAGACCCAGTATCGATCCTGTTTTATTGATTAAGATGGCGCTTCTCCAATACTTGTTTGGTATTCCATCGATGCGTCGGACCATCAAGGAGATTGAGACGAACGTCGCATATCGGTGGTTTCTCGGAATCGGACTGGATGAGAAAGTGCCTCATTTCTCTACTTTCGGAAAAAATTACGTCCGGCGGTTTCAGGACACGGATGTGTTCGAAACCATCTTTTATCGTATCCTCTCACAAGGTGTCGAAGCTGGGTTCGTGGACCCTTCGGTCCTATTCATGGATTCCACACACATCAAGGCGAACGCAAATAAACGGAAGTTCAAGAAGAAAAAGATTGTCCGTCGCGCTATCCAACAGTATAAAGAAGAACTCGACCTGGAAGTCAACGAGGATCGGGTACTGCATGGAAAAAAGCCCTTCGCCCCCAAGGAGAGCCGTCTTGAAACACGCGAAATCAAGGAAAGTACAACAGATCCCGAGAGTGGTTACTACGTGAAGGGGGAACGTGAACGACTATTCGCTTATTCTTGTCATACAGCTTGTGATCGAAACGGATTCGTACTTGGATTGATCCTCACACCTGGAAATGTACATGATAGTAAAATGCTTGAACCTCTTCTTGAATCCGTCACTCATCATTTCAATCAGCCCTTCGCCGTCGTAGCCGATTCTGCTTACAAGACAGTCCAGCTCGCACATCATCTCCTTCAACGAAACATCTTACCGGTTTTTCCTTATACACGCCCCAGAGGGGTGAAGGGAATGTTCAAAACGAAAGACTTCTATTACGACGAATACTATGACTGTTATTTGTGTCCCGACAATCAAGTTCTTCGTTATCGGACGACCAATCGAGAGGGGCATCGGGAATACGTCTCTGACCCAACGATCTGTGCGTCGTGCTCTTTTCTTTCACAGTGCACGAAGAGCCAAGAGAATAAAAAAATGATCCTACGCCATATCTGGCAGGAAGCAATGGATGAGGTGGAGCATTTGCGGCATACTTCTGTGAACCGGGCATTGTATCGAAAACGACAGGAGACCATCGAACGTGTCTTCGCAGATGCAAAAGAAAAGCATGGCATGCGTTGGGCCCGATATCGTGGTCTGAAAAAAACAACGCTACAAGCGATGCTTACTTTTAGTGCCCTGAACCTCAAAAAATTGGCGAACTGGTCATGGGATTCCGGTGGGAATCCTTGTTTTCAACATCACTTTTTACGACTACATAAGACAAACCCTCATTTCAACGTTGAAATGAGGGTTTGTCTACGATCTGA
>NZ_JACSMT010000094.1:0-1353 GCF_018618815.1 Exiguobacterium sp. s128
TTCATGAAGGTGATTCTCCTCTGCTGTTCATAATTTTCCTAAGTCTAATTGACCTTAAGGTTTATGTCCAACTAACTGTAGACCATCCAATGCATATCTTATGTATTCCGCGGTAGTTTCAGTATAAGTAGAGTTATCCTCTATTTTCAAATCGTCTTTTTTGAATCATGCCAACGGTTTTCTAAACTTTCAAGACGCAAAATCCCTCTATTTCTCCCATCCAAAACAAAATATTGCTTGGAAAACCGCCTGTTTCCGCCACTCGCTTCAGGATAACTCTACTTATCCGAGGTGGTGTTCGGAAAAAAAATAATCAGCATCCACCAAATGTTATACCGATACACGAGGAAAAGCAGGACTCCAGGGCAACAGTAGGGAACAACAAAAACAGGCGATAGACTTTAGTTAGATTTTTTGATGAAAAGGAGTGATGACACGTGGAAGCATTTGAGAAACGCCAATATGAAAAACGGTTACGTGAATATCCGGAGCATTTTGAGTATTTTCTTGTCCAAGATTATGAAGCTAGATACGTCGGGGAACGGCTCTACACCTTTAATGCAGATGAAATTTCACTCCAGTGTTTTGTACAGGGGATGAATCTTGAAATAGTCAGCATCATTTTTGACAAACAGTTATTCGAGCGGGACTTCCTCCTTCAATGGCTCAGTTATTTTGGAGTACACGTCGGAGCGGCAGGAAAGTCAGCACGGATTCCGAACGCAGGTGCCATCGATCGCGCCTACTTATTTTTTGATCATATCGTGACACGATACATCAAAGGACAAGACACGATGACAGTCAAACGTGAGGGACTGAAGGAATGGACGGATTATAATCGTCCGCTCGTTGAAAAGATACTCGACACAGAAGGCAGACGGATTCCGATTCCGATGGTCGTGTTCAACGACGAGGTATTGCCTGAATGTCCGAGTCTGAAGTTCAACCGGAAAGAAGATCTTGTCGTCTTGAACGGGACGGTGATGAACATCGACCGGATTGATGAGTATGGGGACGGGATTGGCTTTTACCGAAAAAATATCCGGGAGCCAATTGCTTTCATGGAAAACGAGGATGTCGTCATCGTGATTAATATTTTCGAGGATGAAGCAGAAGCTGGGAAGCTTTGTGACATCACATACATGCCGATGTTTGATACGACAGATGATAAGAGATGATGCGGGTTTTCATTTTTCATGAAGTGAACAACACCTCCCAAGGTGCTTTCGTGAAGAAAGTCTTGGGAGGTTTTTTCGACTATTCCTATGACGAATTGTAATATTAAGTGCAACACCTGACGGAAAACACAAAAAGCCCATAACGGCCTCGTGTAGAATGGAGTTACCACACCAC
>NZ_JACSMT010000095.1:0-1196 GCF_018618815.1 Exiguobacterium sp. s128
AACGTATATTCAAGTGAAGTGAAATGGGCAGTAGTCAAAGATAAGCTGAGTGGTGAGTTAACAACGAAAGAGATCATGGAGAAGTACGGAATCAAAAACAAATCGCAAGTCGAAACATGGATGAGATGGTATCGGTCTAATGAACTCTATCGATTCGATCAGCCGATTGGAAAACAATATACCTATGGACATGGACCAGATTCTGCGAGTGAGGATGACAAGAGAGAACGACAAATATCTCATCTGAAGATGGAAAACGAGATCTTAAAAAAGTACATGGAGATCGAAAGAGAGTTGAGAAAGAAGCAGTCATAAAAATTGTAGAGTTTCTTCGGGGGAAGTATACAGTCATCGCTATTCTTAGTGCTTTGAATGTATCAAGAGCAAGCTATTACCGTTGGATTAAAGAATCTGTGAAAGCACCTTCGGTGCTAGAAAAAGCCATCATTGAACTAAGTAAACAGACGAAGTATCGGAATGGACATCGAAAAATAAAGGCATTATTACAGCAAATCTATCAGTTGAAAGCCAATCGGAATACCGTACAGAAAATCATGCAAAAACACCATCTCCAATGTCGGATCAAGCCGAAACGAAGATGGAAGTCTCAAGGTGAGCGCATCATAACGGCACCGGATCTTATCAAGCGTGATTTCACAGCAAGTAAACCGAATCAGAAGTGGGTGACGGATATCACCTATATCCAATACGGCAGCACGACGAAATATCTTTCAACTATCATGGACCTATTCAATAACGAAATCATTGCCTATAAGTTATACGAGCATCAACAAACGCCTCTTGTGATCGATACGTTGAAGATAGCGCTTGAGAATCGAAACTACCCCGAAGGGGTCATCCTTCATTCGGATCAAGGAAGTGTCTATACGTCATACGCCTTTCAAGAATTCGTTAAGAGGAATCACCTAACAAGCAGCATGTCTCGTAGAGGAAACTGTTGGGACAACGCAGTTATCGAATCGTTCCACTCTAATTTAAAGTCCGAGGAGTTTCAGTACGTCAAATTTAATTCACTAAGAGACCATGAGGTCTCTGAACGCGTTATCAATTACTTAAATTACTATAACGAAGAACGAATTCAAGAAAAATTAGGCTACCTGACACCTAAAAAATATGGTGTACTGGCAGCCTAATCAAGGTGTTTTATATGTGTCTCATATTGCTAGGTCAGTCTA
>NZ_JACSMT010000096.1:0-1179 GCF_018618815.1 Exiguobacterium sp. s128
CCCGTTCCCATGCCGAACACGGAAGTTAAGCACTTGAACGCCGAAAGTAGTTGGGGGCTTCCCCCTGTGAGGATAGGACGTTGCCAGGCATACTTTTTTAATAAAGTATTTGACAATTTTGACGGATTGATATATTATTATAGAAGTCGTCAAGTTACCACGGTCCTGTGGTGTAGCGGTTAACATGCCTGCCTGTCACGCAGGAGATCGCGGGTTCGAATCCCGTCAGGACCGCCATTTTTATTTACCGAATTTTTAATTATGGCTTTGTAGCTCAGTCGGTAGAGCAGAGGACTGAAAATCCTCGTGTCGGCGGTTCGATTCCGTCCAAAGCCACCATTTACACCTGCCGGTGTAGCTCAGCTGGTAGAGCAACTGACTTGTAATCAGTAGGTCGCGGGTTCGACTCCTGTTGCCGGCACCATCTTAATATGGCGGTTGTGGCGAAGTGGTTAACGCACCGGATTGTGATTCCGGCATTCGTGGGTTCAATTCCCATCAGTCGCCCCATTTTATTTTTTAACTTAATACTATTCGTGTCATTAGCTCAGTTGGTAGAGCATCTGACTTTTAATCAGAGGGTCGCAGGTTCGAATCCTGCATGACACACCATTTTTTTATGCGGGTGTGGCGGAATTGGTAGACGCGCTAGATTTAGGATCTAGTGTCTTTGACGTGGGGGTTCAAGTCCCTTCACCCGTACCATTTATATGTATGCGGAAGTAGTTCAGTGGTAGAATACGACCTTGCCAAGGTCGGGGTCGCGGGTTCGAATCCCGTCTTCCGCTCCAATTTCTAATCTAATCGTAACAACAAATAGCAAATAGCATAATTTGCGGTCGTGGCGGAATGGTAGACGCGCTAGGTTGAGGGCCTAGTGGTGGCAACACTGTGGAGGTTCAAGTCCTCTCGACCGCACTTATTATGCACCCTTAGCTCAGCTGGATAGAGTACTTGACTACGAATCAAGGGGTCGGGAGTTCGAATCTCTCAGGGTGCACTTTTCGGGAAGTAGCTCAGCTTGGTAGAGCACTTGGTTTGGGACCAAGGGGTCGCAGGTTCGAATCCTGTCTTCCCGACCATTATTTTTCATATCGGACTTTGAAAACTGAACGATGAGGCAAAAAACGTATCTTCGGATACAAACAATGAATGAAGCGCAAGCTTCGTCAACGTGAC
>NZ_JACSMT010000097.1:0-1151 GCF_018618815.1 Exiguobacterium sp. s128
ATGAACGCTCGGTACTGATAATGCCAACCTTGATCGGAATGGAGGATTGGCCGTTCCTTCCCGTCGAGCTTCCCGATTGCCTGGTCCAACATTTCGCCGACGAATCGGTATGTAGGGCGGTCCGACATCGTATAGGCAATGATCTCACGGTTTCCCAAGTCCATCATCGGCGAGAGGTAGAGCTTCTCCCCGAAGAGGTGAAACTCAGTGACGTCAGTCACCCATTTCTGGTTCAGGCCGGAGGCCTTGAAGTCACGTTGGAGAAGATTCGGTGCGATTTCTCCGATCCGTCCCTTGTAAGAGCGATATCGCTTCATGCGAACGAGACACTTGAGCCCGAGCTCGTCCATGAGACGGCGCACGGTCTTCGGATCGTGCCGGAAGCCTTGGCGTTCGAGAAGTGCGTGGATGCGACGATAGCCACATCGACCCTCGTGTTCGTGGAAGAGGGTATGGATGGCAGCCTTCACCTCCGCATACTTGTCTTCGCCCGTCAGGCGCGTCCGCCAATAGTAGTAGACGCTCCGGGCCATACCGAGCACGCGGAGGAGTCCTAGGACGGGATAGACCGCCCGCAACTCGTCGATTACTTGCGCCTTGATCCGGTTCGTCGCGCATTCTCTTCTTGAACCAAGGCTCTCAATTTTTTTAACGCAGCGTTCTCCATCTCGAGATACTCGACCCGCTCCTTGAGCTTCTCGACTTCTGTCATTTCTTCAAAATCCTTCTTCTTGCGTCTCGCCATCGGGGCACGTCCTTTCGGTCTGGCGACCAGACCTGCGGTCCCTTTCCGTTCATACGTCGCTCGCCAGTTCGAGATCATCCCTGGGGAGGAGATTCTGTATTTTATGGCCGCCTCTATGTAGGACAGCTCATTGGTCGCCATGTCGTTTAATACCTCCAGTTTAAATGCCGGCGAGTGTGTTGTATAGGAAGGATCGAAGATCGTCTCTCCCCATCGCTCATAGAGACGCGACCACTCACGGATTCGTTCACGTGCTATCCCGAATTCCTCCGCCATAATCTGGTATCCGTCTCGTCCCGTCAGGTAATGTTCAGCAACCTTGATCTTAAACGCCTTCGTATATTTGACCATAAAAAACACCCCATAAAAGTTGGATTTTTATGTCCAACTTTTATGGGGCAGTTCA
>NZ_JACSMT010000098.1:0-1054 GCF_018618815.1 Exiguobacterium sp. s128
GACGAATTGTAATATTAAGTGCAACACCTAGCTGAAAACACAAAAAAACCCATAACGACCTCGTGTAGAATAGAGTTACCACACAAAATTCAACGGAGGATTCGTTATGAGCTATGTTCATCTTACCACATCAGAAAGAGTCAAAATAGAGACGTATCTCGAGCTAGGTTTCTCTGTCCGAAAGATTGCTGGACGCCTGGGGCGTCAACCTTCTACGATTTCACGAGAATTGAAACGAAATCCTCACTATGATTCTTCCCATGCCGACCAGCGTTATGTGGAGCGAAAAAAGAAGTGCGGTGCACGGACGAAGTTTACGCTCGAAAAAGGAGTCCGCATCCTCGAAAAGTTACGGGAGACGTGGTCCCCTGAACAGATTGCCGGACGATTATTCCAAGAAGAAGGACTTTCGTTCAAGACAATTTATCGTTGGATTTATATGGGCCTCGTCGAGGCCGATTCTGGACTCCTTCGACAAAAGGGAAAGCGTCAGAAACCACGTGAGACGCGTGGACGCTTTAACGTCGGACTGCCAATCAGTAAACGTCCGTCTGACGTCAAAGGGCGCCAAACGTTCGGACATTGGGAGCTTGATACTGTTGTCTCGTGTAGAGGGAAATCCAAAGCCTGTGTCGCAACGTTCGTCGAGCGAAAGAGCCGTTTTTATCTCGCTGTACCGATGGAAGATCGGTCCGCTCAATCGATGGAGTCTGCGATTCAAGCATTGCATCTTTACTTCCCGTTGGGAACGTTCCAAACTGCGACGACAGATCGTGGAAAAGAGTTTAGCTGTCATGAACGAATTCGTGACACGTTAGGCGTACCGATGTATTTTGCGGATCCGTATTCTTCTTGGCAGCGTGGGAGTAACGAGAACGCCAATGGTCTTCTCCGTGAATTTTTCCCGAAGGGGACAGATTTCGGAAAGGTCAGTCGTTCTGAACTCGCTCAAGCGCTCGCCTGGATCAATGGGAGACCGCGAAAATGTCTCAACTGGAAAACTGCATACGAGGTCTTCACGGAAGAAGTGTTGCACTTAATTTGACAAACCGTC
>NZ_JACSMT010000099.1:0-1053 GCF_018618815.1 Exiguobacterium sp. s128
GACGAATTGTAATATTAAGTGCAACACCTGACGGAAAACACAAAAAGCCCATAACGGCCTCGTGTAGAATGGAGTTACCACACCACATTCAACGGAGGATTCGTTATGAGCTATATTCATCTTACCACATCAGAAAGAGTCAAAATAGAAACGTATCTCGATTTAGGTTTATCCGTCCGAAAGATTGCGGGACGCCTGGGGCGTCAACCTTCTACGATTTCACGAGAATTAAAACGAAACCCTTACTATGATGCTTCCTGTGCTGACCAGCGTTATGTTGAGCGCAAAAAGAAGTGCGGTGCACGGACGAAGTTCACGCTAGAAAAAGGAGTTCGTATCCTCGAAAAGTTACGCGAGACATGGTCGCCTGAACAGATTGCCGGACGTTTATTCCAAGAAGAAGGACTATCCTTCAAGACAATTTATCGCTGGATCTATACGGGCCTCGTCGAGGCCAATTCTAGTTTTCTTCGCCAAAAGGGAAAGCGTCAGAAACCACGTGAGACGCGTGGACGCTTCAATGTCGGATTACCAATCAGTAAACGTCCAGCCGACGTCAAAGGGCGCCAAACGTTTGGACATTGGGAGCTGGATACTGTCGTCTCAGCCAGAGGGAAATCCAAGGCATGTGTCGCAACGTTCGTCGAGCGAAAGAGCCGTTTCTATCTCGCTGTGCCGATGGAGGATCGGTCCGCTGCCTCGATGGAGTCAGCGATTAAAGCATTGCATCTCTACTTCCCGTCGGGAACGTTTCAAACCGCGACGACAGATCGTGGAAAAGAGTTTAGCTGTCATGAACGAATTCGTGAAACGTTAGGCGTACCGATGTATTTTGCGGATCCGTATTCTTCTTGGCAACGTGGAAGTAACGAGAACGCCAATGGTCTTCTCCGTGAATTTTTCCCGAAGGGGACGGATTTCGGAAAGGTCAGTCGTTCTGAACTCGCTCAAGCGCTCGCCTGGATCAATGGGAGACCACGGAAATGTCTCAACTGGAAAACTGCATACGAGGTCTTCTCGGAAGAAGTGTTGCACTTAATTTGACAAACCGTC
>NZ_JACSMT010000100.1:0-1034 GCF_018618815.1 Exiguobacterium sp. s128
GTTGCATTCAGGTGGAGTGGCTTCTTTCGAGGAATCTTCTTCATTGAAAATCTATACGAAAGAGCTAAAGCAAGCAGCTGTCCGTGATTATCTCGAACACGGGTTTACAGCGCTTGAAGTCCTCTCAAAATATCAAATTAGTAGCACATCTGTTTTTTATGGATGGATCAAAAAGTATACTAGTCATAGCGAATTAAAAGACTCTAGAAAAGAGGCGGTTAAAGCTATGACAAAAGGCAGACAGACAACTTTAGAGGAACGGATTGAAATAATCGAATATTGTCTCCAAAACGGACGAAACTACAAACAGACATCCGTGATATTTGATGTCGCCTATCATCAAGTCTATGGATGGATGAAAAAATATGATGTCGACGGTATGGAGGGGCTCGAAGATCGACGCGGGCGGACGAAGCAGGAGGAAGAGCTGACTGAGGCGGAACGATTAACGCGTCGTCTCCAGCAGATGGAACGGGAGATCGAACGTCTTCGTATTGAAAATCTGTTCCTAAAAAAGTTGAAGGAGATCGAGAGGAGGAATTAATCAGTCAGATTCGGCTACAACGACGATATGTCGCCATCTACGAACTAGCGATAGAAGAAGCATCATCCATCGTGTTACTCTGTGAAATCGCACAGGTCTCACGTGCCGCTTATTATAAATGGTTGAACCGCACCGTGTCGGTGCGTGACCGAGAGAACCAGACCCTCCTAGAGGATATCCGAGTACTGTACGATCAAGTGAGAGGGATCTACGGATACCGTCGGATCACGATGACAATCAATCGCCGCCGCCGAGAAGATAATCTTCCTGTCTACAACGAAAAACGGATCCATCGTTTGATGCGTATTCATGACATCAAGTCGATCATCCGACAGAAGCGAAAGGGTCATAAGAAATCTACACCACAACATACAGCAGAGAACTTGATGAATCGTGATTTTAGTGCTTCTAGGCGAGATGAAAAATGGTGTACGGATATCACCGAGTTCAAATATGGAGTTGGAAAAAAGGCCTATTTGAGTGCCATTAT